>NZ_JAMXRU010000142.1 GCF_024124745.1 Aeromicrobium sp. CnD17-E | reverse complement strand
GACCAGCCCCTGGTGGGTGGGCCCTGATGTGGGTCTGTCTGGTGGGTGTGCGTCTGATGTTTGAGAACTCAACAGTGTGCTAAAAGTCGACGAGAAGTAATCAGTTTTACCCCCGTCGGCAGGCATGGCGCTTCTTTTTGGGGTGTTGTGTGTGTCGCGGTGGCAATTCCGACAATTTTGACTGTCAGCAGTCAGTTTGCCGGGTCATTTTGATGTTGGCCCCTTGTGGGGTTTTTCAACGGAGAGTTTGATCCTGGCTCAGGACGAACGCTGGCGGCGTGCTTAACACATGCAAGTCGAGCGGTAAGGCCCTTTCGGGGGTACACGAGCGGCGAACGGGTGAGTAACACGTGAGCAACCTGCCCTTCTCTTTGGAATAAGCGTTGGAAACGACGTCTAATGCCGAATATGACCCCCTGTCGCATGGTGGGGGGTGGAAAGCTCTGGCGGAGAAGGATGGGCTCGCGGCCTATCAGCTTGTTGGTGTGGGTAATGGCCCACCAAGGCGACGACGGGTAGCCGGCCTGAGAGGGTGACCGGCCACACTGGGACTGAGACACGGCCCAGACTCCTACGGGAGGCAGCAGTGGGGAATATTGGACAATGGGCGAAAGCCTGATCCAGCAACGCCGCGTGAGGGATGACGGCCTTCGGGTTGTAAACCTCTTTCAGCAGGGACGAAGCGAGAGTGACGGTACCTGCAGAAGAAGGACCGGCCAACTACGTGCCAGCAGCCGCGGTAATACGTAGGGTCCGAGCGTTGTCCGGAATTATTGGGCGTAAAGGGCTCGTAGGCGGTTTGTCGCGTCGGGAGTGAAAACTCAGGGCTCAACCCTGAGCGTGCTTCCGATACGGGCAGACTAGAGGTATGCAGGGGAGAACGGAATTCCTGGTGTAGCGGTGGAATGCGCAGATATCAGGAGGAACACCGGTGGCGAAGGCGGTTCTCTGGGCATTACCTGACGCTGAGGAGCGAAAGCATGGGGAGCGAACAGGATTAGATACCCTGGTAGTCCATGCCGTAAACGTTGGGCGCTAGGTGTGGGGACCTTCCACGGTTTCCGTGCCGCAGCTAACGCATTAAGCGCCCCGCCTGGGGAGTACGGCCGCAAGGCTAAAACTCAAAGGAATTGACGGGGGCCCGCACAAGCGGCGGAGCATGCTGATTAATTCGATGCAACGCGAAGAACCTTACCTGGGTTTGACATATGCCGGAAAGCTGCAGAGATGTGGCCCCCCTTGTGGTCGGTATACAGGTGGTGCATGGCTGTCGTCAGCTCGTGTCGTGAGATGTTGGGTTAAGTCCCGCAACGAGCGCAACCCTCGTCCTATGTTGCCAGCACGTGATGGTGGGGACTCATAGGAGACTGCCGGGGTCAACTCGGAGGAAGGTGGGGATGACGTCAAGTCTTCATGCCCCTTATGTCCAGGGCTTCAAGCATGCTACAATGGCCGGTACAAAGGGCTGCGAAACCGTAAGGTGGAGCGAATCCCAAAAAGCCGGTCTCAGTTCGGATTGGGGTCTGCAACTCGACCCCATGAAGTCGGAGTCGCTAGTAATCGCAGATCAGCAACGCTGCGGTGAATACGTTCCCGGGCCTTGTACACACCGCCCGTCACGTCATGAAAGTCGGCAACACCCGAAGCCGGTGGCCCAACCCTTGTGGAGGGAGCCGTCGAAGGTGGGGCTGGCGATTGGGACGAAGTCGTAACAAGGTAGCCGTACCGGAAGGTGCGGCTGGATCACCTCCTTTCTAAGGAGCTTTTGGCTCACCGGCATCGTCTGGTGGGTCCATATGTGCTGGTCGTGGGCGAATGTCCTGCGCAGTGCAGCTCACTAGTGGACGTCGATTAGTTGGCCGGTCGTTGACTGGTGCTTGTCAGTACACCTCTTCCTTCGGGCAGGGGCAGGAACCTCGAGTATCTGGTGGCGGTCGCGCTTAGCACACTGTTGGGTCCTGAAGGATCAGCCGTTGGTTGGGTCTTCTTGGACCGTTCTTCCCGGTGAACCGCCCGCTTGTTGGTGGGTAGGCGTCGGATCGGAGTGCGGGACCGGACGTATCTTGAGAACTTCACAGTGGACGCGAGCATCTTGTAGCAATGTATGTAACAAGCTACTAAGTGCACATGGTGGATGCCTTGGCATCGAGAGCCGATGAAGGACGTTGGAGTCTGCGAAAAGCCCCGGGGAGGTGACAACCGACCTGTGATCCGGGGATGTCCGAATGGGGAAACCCACCTGGAGGAAAGTCCAGGTACCTGCGCCTGAACACATAGGGCGTGTGGAGGGAACGCGGGGAAGTGAAACATCTCAGTACCCGCAGGAAGAGAAAACAACCGTGATTCCGGAAGTAGTGGCGAGCGAAACCGGAAGAGGCTAAACCCTAGTGATGTGATAGCCGGCAGGCGTTGTCACTGGGGGGTCGTGGGGCCGAACTGCTGAGACTGCCGTATCAGCGAAGAGTCATAAACCATGAGTGAAGACGAGACCGACTGGAAAGTCGTGGCATAGAGGGTGATACCCCCGTAGTCGTAAGCTCATGGCTCTTGTTCGTTACCCCGAGTAACACCGAACCCCTGAAATTCGGTGTGAATCTGGCGGGACCACCCGTTAAGCCTAAATACTCCTCGATGACCGATAGCGGACTAGTACCGTGAGGGAAAGGTGAAAAGTACCCCGGGAGGGGAGTGAAAGAGTACCTGAAACCATGTGCATACAATCCGTTGGAGCTCTTCCTTGTGAAGGGTGACAGCGTGCCTTTTGAAGAATGAGCCTGCGAGTTAGCGTGGTGTAGCGAGGTTAAGGCGAGGGCCGTAGCCGTAGCGAAAGCGAGTCCGAAGAGGGCGTTTGAGTTGCACCATCTAGACCCGAAGCGGAGTGATCTATCCATGGGCAGGTTGAAGCGCGGGTAAGACCGCGTGGAGGACCGAACCCACCTAGGTTAAAAACTGGGGGGATGACCTGTGGATAGGGGTGAAAGGCCAATCAAACTCCGTGATAGCTGGTTCTCCCCGAAATGCATTTAGGTGCAGCGTTGCGTGTTTCTTGTCGGAGGTAGAGCACTGGATGGGCTAGGGGGCCTACAAGCTTACTGAACTCAGCCAAACTCCGAATGCCGATAAGTGAGAGCGCAGCAGTGAGACTGCGGGGGATAAGCTCCGTAGTCGAGAGGGAAACAGCCCAGACCATCAGCTAAGGTCCCCAAGAGATTGCTAAGTGGAAAAGGATGTGAAGTCGCAGAGACAACCAGGAGGTTGGCTTAGAAGCAGCCACCCTTGAAAGAGTGCGTAATAGCTCACTGGTCAAGTGATTTCGCGCCGACAATGTAGCGGGGCTCAAGCAATCCACCGAAGCTATGGCATTCGCGCATGAACCAGGCCTTCGTGGTCCAGGTGCGTGGATGGGTAGGGGAGCGTCGTGTCGCGAGTGAAGCGGCGGGGTAACCCAGTCGTGGACGCGACACGAGTGAGAATGCAGGCATGAGTAGCGAATGAGGAGTGAGAAACTCCTCCACCGGATGACCAAGGGTTCCAGGGTCAAGCTAATCTTCCCTGGGTAAGTCGGGACCTAAGGCGAGGCCGACAGGCGTAGTCGATGGACAACGGGCTGATATTCCCGTACCGGCACTGAAGCGACCCTGCTGAATCCAGTGATGCTAAGTGCCCGAAACCGGTTTCCAGCTCCTTCGGGAGCATTGACCGGCAGAGCGCATGACCCGAACTGGTACTAGGCAAGCAATGGTGTGACGCAGGAAGGTAGCTCAACCGCGGCGATGGTAGACCGCGGCCAAGGTCGTAGGGCGAACGGTAGGCAAATCCGCCGTTCACATGCCTGAGAGCTGATGGGGAGACGTTTTAGTCGAAGTGAGTGATCCTATGCTGCCGAGAAAAGCATCTAGCGATGTTTCAGAGCCGCCCGTACCCCAAACCGACTCAGGTGGTCAGGTAGAGAATACTAAGGTGATCGAGTGAATCATGGTTAAGGAACTCGGCAAAATGCCCCCGTAACTTCGGGAGAAGGGGGGCCGGATTCGTCAGTGGACTTGCTCCACGAAGCGTTGAAGGCCGCAGAGACCAGGCCCAAGCGACTGTTTACTAAAAACACAGGTCCGTGCTAAGTCGAAAGACGCCGTATACGGACTGACTCCTGCCCGGTGCTGGAAGGTTAAGGGGACGTGTTAGCGCAAGCGAAGCACAGAACTTAAGCCCCAGTAAACGGCGGTGGTAACTATAACCATCCTAAGGTAGCGAAATTCCTTGTCGGGTAAGTTCCGACCTGCACGAATGGAGTAACGACTTGGGCGCTGTCTCAACCATGAACTCGGCGAAATTGCACTACGAGTAAAGATGCTCGTTACGCGCGGCAGGACGGAAAGACCCCGGGACCTTTACTATAGTTTGGTATTGGTGTTTGGTTCGACTTGTGTAGGATAGGTGGGAGACTGTGAAGCTCGGACGCCAGTTCGAGTGGAGTCATCGTTGAAATACCACTCTGGTCGTACTAGATATCTAACCTAGGTCCGTTATCCGGATCAGGGACAGTGCCTGATGGGTAGTTTAACTGGGGCGGTTGCCTCCTAAAATGTAACGGAGGCGCCCAAAGGTTCCCTCAGCCTGGTTGGCAATCAGGTTTCGAGTGTAAGTGCACAAGGGAGCTTGACTGTGAGAGTGACAGCTCGAGCAGGGACGAAAGTCGGGACTAGTGATCCGGCGCTGGCATGTGGAAGCGGCGTCGCTCAACGGATAAAAGGTACCCCGGGGATAACAGGCTGATCTTCCCCAAGAGTCCATATCGACGGGATGGTTTGGCACCTCGATGTCGGCTCGTCGCATCCTGGGGCCGTAGCAGGTCCCAAGGGTTGGGCTGTTCGCCCATTAAAGCGGCACGCGAGCTGGGTTTAGAACGTCGTGAGACAGTTCGGTCCCTATCCGCCGCGCGCGTAGGAAACTTGAGAAAGGCTGTCCCTAGTACGAGAGGACCGGGATGGACGAACCTCTGGTGTGCCAGTTGTTCTGCCAAGAGCACGGCTGGTTGGCTACGTTCGGAAGTGATAACCGCTGAAAGCATCTAAGCGGGAAGCACGTTTCAAGATGAGGTTTCCCACTGGTTTACCAGGTAAGGCCCCCAGCAGACCACTGGGTTGATAGGCCGGAAGTGGAAGTGCAGCAATGCATGGAGCTGACCGGTACTAATAGGCCGAGGGCTTGTTTCACTACAACAAGAGCATGCGCGTCCACTGTGAGGTTCCCGAGATATGAGTCGGGAACGATTGATATCTCCATAGAGTTTCGGCGGCCATGGCGAAGGGGAAATACCCGGTTACATTCCGAACCCGGAAGTCAAGCCCTTCAGCGCCGATGGTACTGCGCGGGAGACTGCGTGGGAGAGTAGGACGCCGCCGGACAATCATTACGCACAAGGCCGCCCCCACCCGGGGGCGGCCTTGCTGCATTTCACCAGGAGTACAAGGAATGAACCAGTCCTCTGGACGCGGCCCCGACCGCCGAAACCACACCGGCAGACCCGCCAAGCCCGGCGACACGCGTGGAGGCAAGCCCGCCGACCGGCGCGACGGCAAGCCCGCAGAGTCCCGCGGCGGCAAGCCCGCAGAGTCCCGTGGCGGCAAGCCCGCAGAGTCCCGTGGCGGCAAGCCCGCCGACCGGCGCGGCGGCAAGCCCGCAGAGGCCCGTGGCGGCAAGCCCAGCGACCGGCGCGGCGGCAAGCCCGGCGAGTCCCGTGGCGGCAAGCCCGGCGACCGTCGTGGAGGCAAGCCCGGCGACCGTCGTGGCGGCAAGCCCGGCGACCGTCGTGGCGGCCCGACCCGCAGCCGCGACCGCGAGGAACGCACCACCGACCAGCAGACCTACGACGGACCCCCCATCCCCGACGACATCGCCGCCACCGACCTGGACCGCTACGCCCGCGACCAGCTCTCCAACCTCCCCGCCAAGCTCGCCGACCGCGTCGCCCGCCACCTCATCATGGCCGGCCTCCTCCTCGACGAAGACCCCGAAACCGCCTACGCCCACGCCCTCGCAGCCCGCGCCCGCGCACCCCGCAACGCCCTCATCCGCGAAGCCTGCGGCGAAACCGCCTACGCAGCCGGCCACTACGCCCAAGCCCTCGCCGAACTCCGCGCCGCCCGCCGCATCAACGGCCAACACCTCTACGCCCCCATGATGGCCGACTGCGAACGCGCCCTCGGCCGACCCACCCAAGCCCTCACCTACGACACCCCCACCACCCGCAACCACCTCGACCAAACCGGCAACATCGAACTCACCATCGTCATCGCCGGCGCCCGCCGAGACCTCGGCCAACACCAAGCCGCCCTCCAACTCCTCCAAACCGAACCCCTCCACACCACCACCCGCGCCCCCTGGGCCACCCGCCTCAAATACACCTACGCCGACACCCTCCACACCACCGGCAACACCCACGAAGCCCTCCAATGGTTCCACCGCGTCATCGCCACCGACCCCCACCACACCACCGACGCACCCCAACGCATCACCCAACTCGAACAAGAACTGG
>NZ_JAMXRU010000141.1 GCF_024124745.1 Aeromicrobium sp. CnD17-E | reverse complement strand
GACCGGTCTGCGTCGCGCGCTGCAGCAGCGTGCCCAGGCCATGCTGGCGAGCGGTGCCAGCGGCGTCGTGCACTGCGGACCCGACGGCTCGCCGCTCGCCTCCGGCGTGCGCGCGTTCGTCCAGACGTGGACCCCGCCGCCGCGTCTCGTGGTCCTCGGCGCCGTCGACTTCGCCCGCGCCCTGGCGGGCGCGGGACGCTTCCTCGGCTACGACGTCACCGTCTGCGACGCCCGGCCCGCGTTCACGACCGTCGACCGGTTCCCCGACGCCCACCGCGTGGTCGTCGACTGGCCGCACCGCTACCTGGACGCCGAGGTCGCCGCCGGTCGGATCGACGCCCGGACGGTGGTGTGCGTGCTCACCCACGACGCCCGCTTCGACGTGCCGACGCTGACCCGAGCGCTGCGCCTCCCCGTCGCCTACGTCGGGGCGATGGGCTCGCGGCGCACCCATCGGGAGCGGCTGGAGCAGCTGCGTGCCGCGGGCCTCACGGGCGAGGAGCTCGACCGGCTGCACTCGCCGCTCGGCCTCGACCTGGGCGCGCGCACGCCGGAGGAGACGGCCATCAGCATCCTCGCCGAGGTCGTCGCCGTCCGTCGTGGCGGCACCGGACGCGGGCTGGGCGACACCGACGGGCCGATCCACCGGCCCACGGCGGAGCCGGACCGGAGGGTCGCCGGGACGTCCGGACGGCCGGTGCTCGAGGCGGGCCGCGCGAGGTCGACGCTGCGCTAGGGTGCCGGCATGGCGGTGCTGGGGTGGGTGGTCTCGAGCATCGCCCTGGTCCTGCTCGCGGTCGGGCTGGCCACGGTGATCCGTCGCGTGCTCGGCGCGCGCGTCGGCACCCTGCGCACCGTCCTCGTGTCCTTGTCGGCGCTCGTCGTCGGGGTACCCGTCACCTCGGCGCTCGCCGAACGCGCCGACCTCGGATCCGCCGAGGAGGGGCTGACCGCGCCCGTGGCCGTGGGTGTCGTCTTCTTCTGCGTCGCGGCGCTGTGGGTCTTCGCTGCCTGCCTCGCCGTCGTGCTCGTCCTCGAGGTGCTGGTCCCCACCGGGTCCGTGCCCGGTCCGCGACGCGCAGGTGTGGCGCTGCGCGATGCCGTGCGGCGAGGGCGACGGTACGTCCAGCTCGGCACGGTCGCCACGACGTCGGGGGCGCTCGTCGCGCTGCGTCGGGGGCCGGGGTCCGGTCCCTTCGGTCCGGCGCTGACGACGCTTCTGCAGCGATCCGGCGTCACGTTCGTCAAGGTCGGACAGATCCTCGCCACCCGGGAGGACCTCCTGCCCGAGGAGACCACACGCGCCCTGGCGACGCTGCAGTCGGACGCCCAGCCGGAGTCGGCGCAGGACCTCCGGGCGACGGTCGTCGCTGAGCTCGGGGCGCCGCCCGAGACGGTCTTCGCCACCTTCGAGACGACGCCCCTCGCGGCCGCGTCGCTCGCGCAGGTCCATGCGGCGACGACCGCCGACGGGCGGGACGTGGTGGTCAAGGTGCAAAGGCACGACGCGCAGCGACAGGTACTGGTCGACGTCGACATCCTCGGACGGCTGGCTCGCCGGGCGGAGCGGCAGTGGCCGTGGGCTCGCGAGATGTCGGTCGTGGGGCTCGCCGACGGCCTCGGGCGGTCGCTGCGGGAGGAGCTCGACTACCGCGTGGAGGCCGCGAACACCGTAGCCGGGGGCGCGGCGCTCTCGGCGTGGCCCGACCTGGTGGTCCCGGCGGTGGACACGACCCTGAGCACCCGCCGCCTGCTCGTCATGGAGCGACTGGTCGGGCGGCCGTTGTCGGGCGGTGCGGAGGTCGTCGCAGGGCTGTCCGAGCGACGACGGGAGCAGCTGGCCGACACGCTCGTCGCGGCGCTGCTCGACACGATCTTCGTCACTGGCGTCTTCCACGCCGACCTGCACCCGGGAAACGTGCTGCTCACCGACGACGGCCGCCTGGGGGTGCTCGACTTCGGTGCCGTGGGCTTGCTGGACAGCGAGACCCGGCACCTGCTCGCCCTGCTCCTGCTGGGCGTCCTCGGTGACGACGCAGTCACGGCCACCGACGCGCTCGTGCTGGCGTTCGACGTCCCGACCGACACCGACGTCCTGACGTTGCGGCGCGAGCTCGGTCGGGAGATCGCCGCGCTGCAGCTGCGGACGGAGCTCGACGCCGAGGCGTTCACCCGGCTGTTCGGCGTCATGCGTCGACACGGCATCGGTGTGCCGGGCGACGTCGCCGGTGCGTTCCGGACCCTGACGTCGGCGGAGCGGGTCGTCACGCTGCTCGACCCGGGGCGCAGCCTGCTCGCGTCCGCCCGCGAACAGCTGCCGTCCCTCGTGCGCCGACTGACGTCGCCGCGCCGCGTCGCGTCGCAGGCAGCGGGCCAGGCTGGTGTCCTGGCGGCCGTGGCGCGCCGTCTCCCGGGTCGGGTCGAGCACGTGAGTCGGGCGCTGGGCGACGGCACCTTCACCGTCCGGACGAGGACGCTGGGTCATCCTCAGGACCGCACCTGGCTGCGCGACCAGCTGAACGGGGTGTTCGTCGCCGCCTTCGGCGTCGCCGCCAGCGTGCTGGCCGTCGTCCTGGTGCTCGTCGGTGGAGGGCCCGAGCTCACCCCGCGGCTCTCGCTCGTCGACCTGCTCGGCGGGCTGCTCGGGTTCGCGGGCGTCACCGTCGCCCTCCGCGTCGCGGTCGGCATGTTCCACGGACAGGAGCGACCGCTCGACCGGGACTGAGCGGTGCTGGGCGCATGGACGCCGACGCTGCGGGTACGCCCGAGGTGTCGACGCCGACCCGACCGGACGCCGACCCGACCGGAGGACGCCATGCCCTGCACCCGAGCCCCGAGGGGACCAGGAGGGCGTCGTGCGCGCGCCTAGGCCGTGGGGCCACCGCGGCCCGGGGACCGTCGACGAGGAGCGACACCTGCGCGTGCCGGTGCGCACCGCCTACGACCGGTGGACGCAGTACGAGAGCTTCCCGCGCTTCGCGCGCCACGTGCACCGGGTCGAGCAGGTCCGTCCGGCCGTGACGCGCTGGTTCGTCCGCCTCGGACCGCTGCGCCACGAGTTCCACGCCGAGGTGGTGGAGCAGCATCCCGACACGCTCGTGGCCTGGCACACCCTCGGAAGCCGCGTCGTCCACGAGGGCGAGGTGACGTTCCGTGCCACCGGACCCGACACCTGCGTCGTCGGCCTGACCCTCCGCGTGCCGTGCCCGCCCGTCGTGCCCCGACGAGCGGCCGAGGCGCTCCTCCGACCGCTCGTCAGCGCCGAGCTGGACCGCTTCGCGACGTTCGTGGAGACCGTGGGCGACGTCGGCGAGGCCTGGCGCGGCACCATCCACCGCGGTCGGGTCGAGCACGTCGAGAAGGAGCCGCCGGCCCACCCGGGGTGGGTGCACGGCTGAGCCCGAGCCGCCCGACCAGCACGTCGAGAGGAACACCATGGACGACGCACCGCACGACGACGAGACCACGGGCCTGACGGTCGAGGAGCCCAGCACCTGGGCAGCCGGCGTGCCGGCGGTCAGGCATGCGCTGGAGTACTCGCTGGAGCAGACCACCGTGCCCCGCACGGCCCGCACCCTGCTCACCATGAACCAGGTCGACGGCATCGACTGTCCGGGATGCGCCTGGCCCGACCCGGAGGTCGGGCACCGCTCGCGCAACGAGTACTGCGAGAACGGTGCGAAGCACATCAACGACGAGGCCACGCGGCGTCGGGTGACGCCCGAGTTCTTCCGCGCGCACCCGGTCGACGACCTCGCGTCACGATCGGACCGCTGGCTCAACCAGCAGGGCCGGCTGACCGAGCCCATGGTCAAGCGTCCGGGCTCCGACCACTACGAGCCGATCGGCTGGAACGAGGCGTTCGCCCTCGTGGCCGACGAGCTGAGGTCGCTCGACTCGCCCGACCAGGCCTCGTTCTACACGTCGGGACGCGTGAGCAACGAGGCCGCGTTCCTCTTCCAGCTGTTCGCGCGCGCGTACGGCACGAACAACCTGCCCGACTGCAGCAACATGTGCCACGAGTCGAGCGGCTTCGCGCTGCACGAGACGCTCGGGACGGGCAAGGGGTCGGTCAGCCTCCTCGACCTCGAGAACGCCGACCTGATCCTCCTCGTCGGCCATAACCCGGGGTCGAACCACCCGCGACAGCTGTCCGCCCTGGAGACCGCCAAGCTCAACGGTGCACGGATCGTCGCCGTCAACCCGCTGCCCGAGGCCGGGCTGCGCCGGTTCAAGAACCCGCAGAAGCCGCGCGGCGTGGTGGGTCGGGGGACCGAGATCGCCGACCGGCTCCTGCAGGTGCGTCCCGGTGGCGACCTCGCGCTGTTCCAGGCGCTGAACCGGATGCTGCTGGAGGCCGAGGACCGGGCGCCGGGCACGGTGCTGGACCGTGACTTCATCGAGTCCAGCACCGACGGCTTCGACACGTTCGCCGAGCACGTGCGGGGCGTCGACCTGGCGAAGGTGCTCGAGGAGACCGGCCTGACGCTGGACGAGATCGGTGCCGTGCACGAGGACGTGCTGCAGAGCGACCGCGTCGTGGTCTGCTGGGCCATGGGGCTGAGCCAGCAGCGGCACGCCGTCCCGACGATCCGCGAGATCGTGAACTTCCTGCTCCTGCGCGGCAACGTGGGCCGTCCGGGGACGGGCCCCTGCCCGGTCCGGGGGCACAGCAACGTGCAAGGCGACCGGACGATGGGCATCTGGGAGCAGATGCCCGACGCGTTCCTCGACTCCCTGCGCGACGAGTTCGGCTTCGAGCCGCCGCGCGAGCACGGGGTGGACGCGGTGGGGACGATCCGCGCGATGCGCGACGGCGAGGTGAGCATCTTCTTCGGCCTGGCCGGCAACTTCGTCCGCGCGGCGCCCGACAGCGAGGCCACCGAGGCCGCCCTGCGCCGGTGCCGGCTGACCGTGCAGGTCTCGACGAAGCTCAACCGCTCCCACGCCGTGTGCGGGGAGACCGCGCTCATCCTGCCGACTCTCGGCCGCACCGAGCTCGACGTCCAGGACAGCGGTCCCCAGTTCCTGACCGTCGAGGACTCGATGAGCCAGGTCCACACCACGAGAGGACGGCTCACGCCCGCGTCGCCGCACCTGCTGAGCGAGGTCGCCATCGTGTGCCGCCTCGCACGGGCCACGCTCGACGGCTCCCAAGGGATCCCGTGGACCGACTTCGAGGCCGACTACGGGCACGTGCGCGACCGCATCTCCCGCATCGTCCCCGGCTTCCACGACTACGACCGGCGCGTCACGCGCCCCGGAGGCTTCACCCTGCCGAACCCGGTGAACGAGGGGGTCTTCCCGACGGAGACGGGCGCGGCACGGTTCACCGCCAACCGCGGTCGCGCGACGCGCGCGCCCGCCGGCCACCTGGTGCTCCAGACCCTGCGCTCGCACGACCAGTGGAACACCGTCCCCTACACCGACGACGACCGCTACCGCGGCATCCACGGCAGTCGCCAGGTGGTGATGGTGAACCGCGACGACCTGCTCGACCTCGGCCTGTCCGACGGCGACACCGTCGACGTCGTGGGGGTCTGGGAGGACGGCGTGGACCGTCGCGCGTCCGGGTTCACGGTGGTGGCCTACCCGACACCGCGCGGAGGAGCCGCGGCCTACTACCCCGAGACCAACGTGCTCGTCCCGCTCGACAGCGTCGCGGAGACGAGCAACCAGCCGACGTACAAGGACGTCGTCGTGCGGCTGGAGAAGGTGGGGTCGCGCCCGGACCGCGCGCCGGAGGGAGCCACGGCCTGACCCGCGCCCGCGTGCCGTCTCGTCGGGCCGGACCCGCAGATCGTCGGTACGTTCGAGGCATGGCGACCACGACGCGCAGCACGCACGCAGCGGCCCGGACCGGCACCCAGGGACTCGCATGGGCGGTGCTCGTCGCGTCGGTGCTGGAGGTGGTGGCGCCTGTCGTGACGATCAGTGGTCCGGGTGCGTCGCCCGCCCAGGGCTCGGGCCCGGAGCTGCTGATCACGCCCGTCGGCTGGGCGTTCTCGATCTGGGGCGTCATCTACACGCTGGCGATCGCCCAGGCGGTGGCCACGCTGGTCCGCGGCCCCGGTGCCGTGCCGCGACGTCTGCAGGTCGACCTGGTCGTCCTCTACCTCGGTGGTGCGCTGTGGATCCTGCTGGCAGCCCTCGACAGCAGCCTCGCGACCGCGCTCGCGCTGCTCCTCATGCTGGTCGCCGCGGTCGACGCCGTCCTGACCACGGCCCGCTCGTCCTTCGAACCCGGCTGGTTCGCGGTGCTGACGCGCGCGGCGGTCGGCCTCTTCGCGGGCTGGGTCACCGCAGCGTTCTTCCTCAACCTCTCGACCGCACTCGTCGACCTCGACGTGGTGTCGGCGCGGTCGGTCGGCTGGCAGCTCGGCGTCCTCGTGGTGGCGGCCGTGACGCTGCTCGCGGTGCTGGTCCGCACGGGCGGGAACGTGGCCTACGCCGCTGCCGGGGCGTGGGCGATGCTCGGCATCGCCGTCACGGGCCGTGCCGACGGCACGACCTCGGTGCTCGCGGCCGCCGCCGTGGCCGGGGTCGCGATCGTCCTGACGG
>NZ_JAMXRU010000140.1 GCF_024124745.1 Aeromicrobium sp. CnD17-E | reverse complement strand
CGCGCCCCGCCCCGCCCCGCCCCGGTGGGCGGTAGGTGGCGCGCGTCTCGGCCGTGCTGGCGGTCGGTGACCCGCGGAACGTGCAGCGCTTGCCGCGCGCGACCTACCGCCCTGGGCGAGGATGCGCGCGCCACCTACCGCCCGGCTCGGCTCGGGCTGGCCTCACGTCGAGCTCAGCCGCGGACGTGCGTGAGGATCCAGTCGATGAACGGCTTGCCCGCACGCCAGTCGGCGCGTACGTGGTCGAGCAGCTCCGCGGTGTGCACGTACGGCTCGAAGCCGTGGTCGCGACCGAGCGTCAGCGAGCGGTGCCGCAGCAGGTCGATGCGCGGGTGGTCGGCCGACCAGCCGCGCGGGGCGGTCTTCACCGCGTCGCCCCCGACCGTCCACCCCTGGCGCTCGAGCCGACCCAGGATCCGCTGCAGCCCGACCCCGAACGTCTCGTGGTCGACGGCCTCGCGGAACGACGCCAGCCGCGCCGGCGGCGCCTGGTAGAACCCCACACCGGTGCGCACGCCCGGGGCGCCGACCTGCACGTAGTAGCCCGTCGACGGGGCGACGGCGACGAACGCCCCCTGGTGCGTCTTGTACGGCGTCTTGTCCTTCGCGAACCGGACGTCGCGGTAGGGCCGGAAGATCTTGGCCGGGCCGAACTCGTCCTCGAGCGCCGCCGTGAGCGCGACCATCGGCGCCTTCACGGCCTCGTCGTAGACGTGCCGGTGCTCCTCCCAGAACGTCTTCGTGTTGTCGACCTCGAGGTCGTCGTAGAAGTCGAGCGCGGCGACGGGGAAGCCTGCGAAGGTCACGGGGGCGAGCCTAGGCCGGGGCTGCGGGTGCCGCCGCGTGACGGCACCCGCGTGCCGAGGACCTCAGTTCTCCTGCGTGACCGCGCCGAAGCCGACCTTGCGGCCAGTGTCGGCGACGAAGTACAGGTAGGCGACCTTGTCGGCCGGCACGGCGACCGTACGGTCCTTGTCGTCGGTGAGGCTGAAGACGGTCTCGTCCTTCAGCGCGGAGTCGAGCTTCGCGAGCACCGTGTCGGGCGCCTCGCTGGTCTCGACGGACAGCTCGCGGGCGGCGTTCTGGACGCCGATCTTGACCTCCATGGTCGGTCCTCTCTGACGTGCGGGTGGGGCGGGTGGGAGAAGGGGCTACTCGGCGCCGTCGGCGTCGGTGACGTCGCGCGGGAACCCGCCGATGCCGCGCCAGGCGAGCCGTCCGACGAGACGCACGGCGTCCTGCTGCGACAGCGACGACGCCTCGGCCAGCCAGTTGCGGGCCCCGACGTGGCCCATGCCGACCAGGCTCACGGCGAGGAGGTAGGCGGCGTCCTGCGGCAGGCCGGTGTCCTCGCGGATGACCTCGGCGATCGCCAGCGCCGACTCGCGCACGACCCGGTCGACCTGCTCGCGCACGTCGGGGTCGTTCGTCAGGTCGGACTCGAAGACGAGGCGGAACGCCGCGCCCTGGTCGGCGACGTACTGGTACCAGAGCTGCATCGTCGCCTCGACGCGGTGACGGTTGTCCTGCGTGGACGCGAGGGCGCGCTTGATGTCGTCGACGACCTCGTCGCACGAGGACTCCAGCAGGGCGAGGTAGAGGTCGAGCTTGCCGGGGAAGTGCTGGTAGACGACCGGCTTGGAGACGCCGGCGCGCTCGGCGATCTCGTCCATGGACGCGGCGTGGTAGCCCTGCTCGACGAAGACCTCGAGTGCGACCTCCAGCAGCTGGGCGCGGCGGGCGCGGCGCGGCAGTCGGCCGGCGCGCGTGCGCAGGATCGGGGTCTCGCTCACCCGCACAGCCTAGTGCCCGGTCCCCACGCGCTCGTCGGCGAGCACCCCGTGTCGTCGTGCGGCGTCCACGGGACGGACGTCGGTACCGCATGTCGGACGGTCGGGGAACAATGGACGACACGACCGGCGTTGTGCCGGACGTCCCCTTCACCGTCACTGCGAGGAGCAGCCGTGGTCGCCCCCATCGTGGAACCCGCCGACGAACTGACCATCGACGAGGTCCGTCGCTACAGCCGGCACCTGATCATCCCCGACGTCGGGATGGACGGGCAGAAGCGGCTCAAGAACGCCAAGGTGCTCGTGATCGGCGCGGGCGGGCTCGGGTCGCCGGCCCTGCTCTACCTCGCGGCCGCCGGTGTCGGCACGCTCGGCATCATCGACGACGACGTCGTCGACGAGTCGAACCTGCAGCGCCAGATCATCCACGGCCAGTCCGACATCGACCGGCCCAAGGCCGTCAGCGCCGCCGAGTCGGTCGCCGAGGTCAACCCCTACGTGAAGACGATCGTGCACGAGGCGCGTCTCGACAACGACAACGTCCTCGACATCTTCAGCCAGTACGACCTCATCGTCGACGGCACCGACAACTTCGCCACGCGCTACCTCGTGAACGACGCTGCCGTCATCCTCGGCAAGCCGTACGTGTGGGGCTCGATCTACCGCTTCGAGGGCCAGGTGTCGGTGTTCTGGGCCCAGGAGGGTCCGCAGTACCGCGACCTCTACCCGGAGCCGCCGCCGCCCGGCATGGTCCCCTCGTGCGCCGAGGGCGGCGTGCTCGGCGTCCTGTGCGCGTCGATCGGGTCGATCATGGTCACCGAGGCGATCAAGCTGATCACCGGCATCGGCGACCCGCTCATCGGCCGTCTGATGGTCTACGACGCGCTCGAGATGCGGTACACGACGCTGAAGATCCAGCGCGACCCCGAGGGCGAGCTGCCGACCGAGCTGCTCAGCGACTACGAGGCGTTCTGCGGTGCGATCAGCGACGAGGCCGCCGACGCCGCGGCCGGGTCGACGATCTCCGTCGCCCAGCTCGACGGGTGGCTGAAGGAGCGCAACGACGGCGGACGCGACTTCGTGCTCGTCGACGTGCGGGAGCAGGTCGAGCGGGACATCAACCACATCCCCGGCTCGATCCTCATCCCCAAGGGCGACTTCCTCAACGGCAAGGCCCTCTCGGAGCTCCCCGACGACAAGCAGATCGTGCTGCACTGCAAGTCGGGCGTCCGCTCCGCCGAGGCCCTCGCCGTCCTCAAGGGCGCCGGCTTCAAGGACGCCGTCCACGTCGCCGGCGGCGTCGTGGCCTGGGTCGACCAGATCGACCCCAGCCAGCCGTCCTACTGAGCGATCTCCGACGCCGCGGGTCGGGTGCCTCGAGCACCCGCCCGCGGCGTCGGTGCGTCTGGGCGGCTGGGCTCGGCGGTGCGCTGGCGTAGGGGTTCGTGATCTTGCTGGTGCGCTGTCGTGGGGGGTCTCGTCCTGCTGGTGCGCTGCCGCGAGGGGGCATGCGCTTGCTGGTGCGCTGCCTCGGCTGGCGCTGGGGGTGGTCTCCGCAAGGGCCTCGACCGGGCGGCTGGCGGGCGCGCTGGTACGGGGTCGCGGGCCGCGGGTCGCGCTCGGGGTGGACGCACGATGCTGCGTTCGTGCGCGGAAGGCCAAGGATTCTGCACTTGCTACGGGATCCCGTCACCAACGCATGAGCGTTCGACCTCAGGCGCGCGAAGGAAGAATCGTGCGTGCGCTTGGGGTTGGGGTGACGAACGATTCTCCCTTCTCGTGGCACGGTCCACGAGAAGGGAGCATCGTTGCCACGACTACCCCCGTCGGCGGTCGATCTCCAACCGCACATGCGCTCCTGCGGTTGCAGATCCGCCGATGGGACGCGCAAACGCAGAATCTTGCGTCCCCAGTGCGAGCCACAGCCCGAGAACCCGAGCCGCCGCCGCTCCCAGCCGCCCGGTCGAGGCCCTTTCGGAGCGCAGGACGAGTCGAAGCCGCACCGGCGCAGCCCCACCCGAGCGAGAAGCCGCGCCAGCGCAGACCCACCCGAACGAGAAGCCGCGCCGACGCACCCGCAGGTCGACGACAAGCCGCACCAGCGCAGCCGCAGGCCGACGACGAGCCGCACCACCGCACCCCCACCCGACCGAGAAGCCGCGCCGACGCAGCCGCCAGGCATGATCGAGGGGTGGACGAGGCGTACGTCGAGCAGGTGCTGCGGCTGGTGGAGCGGATCCCGGCCGGGCGGGTGCTGCCGTACGGGCGCGTGGCGGAGGTGGTCGCCGGCGGGTACGGGCCGCGCTACGTCGGGCGCATCATGTCGCTGTACGGGCACGCGGTCTGCTGGTGGCGGGTGCCGCGGGCCGACGGGACGCTGCCGGCGCCGCTGATGGTGGAGGCGCAGCAGCGGTGGGCGCAGGAGGGCACGCCGGTGCGCAACGGTCGGGTGCACGTCGCCGAGGCGCTGTGGGGCGAGGCGGGGGCGTCCTGAGGCTGTCGGAGGCCTCTGCTGGGATGGTCACGTGACCGTCGAGTACCGCATCCAGCCTCCCGAGCCCGCGACGGCGGCACGGCGTGTGGTGCTCGACCCGAGCCAGCAGGCCGTGCTCGACCACGTCGCCACCGTCGGCGGGCCCCTCCAGGTGCTCGCGGGGCCGGGCACCGGCAAGACGACGACGCTCGTCGAGCTGGTGGCGCAGCGCGTGGAGTCCGGTACGGTCGCGGCCGACGAGGTCCTCGTGCTCACGTTCAGCCGGGCCGCGGCGCAGGAGGTCAGGGCGCGCATCGCCCGACGGCTGGGCCGCACGGTGGCCACCACGCCGGCCATGACCTTCCACTCCTTCTGCTACGCGCTCGTGCGCGCCGAGCAGGACACCACCGACTTCCGCAGCCCCGTCTCGCTGCTGAGCGCGCCGGAGCAGGACGCGGTGCTCGCCGACCTCCTCGCCGGCACCGACCCGCAGGAGTGGCCCGAGGCG
The DNA here is from genome assembly GCF_024124745.1 of Aeromicrobium sp. CnD17-E. Classification (GTDB taxonomy): domain Bacteria; phylum Actinomycetota; class Actinomycetes; order Propionibacteriales; family Nocardioidaceae; genus Aeromicrobium. The sequence goes on along the minus strand of NZ_JAMXRU010000140.1, from coordinate 1,906 downwards.
CTGCGGCCCGCGCTGCGCACCCGGGGCCTGACGGCGGAGCTGCAGCGTCTGCTGGGTGCCGCCCGCGCCCAGGGTCTCGACAGCGTCGACCTCCTCGCCGTCGGCCAGCAGACGGGGCGCGCCGACTGGCAGGCCGCCGCCCGCTTCTTCGACGACGTCACCTCCGTGGCCGCGTTCACCAACACGATCGACCACACCGACCTCGTGTTCCAGGCGGTCACGCTCCTGGACGACCCCGAGTGCCGCCGCCGCTGGCGCGACCGCCTGCGGCTCGTCGTCGTCGACGAGTTCCAGGACACCGACCCGCTGCAGGTCGCGCTGCTGCAGGCCCTGGCGGGCGACGGTCGCGACCTCGTCGTGGTGGGCGACCCCTACCAGTCCATCTACGGCTTCCGCGGCGCCGACGTCACCGGCATCCTGCGCTTCACCGAGCAGTTCGCGACGCCGCTCGGCGAGCCCGCGGTGCTCACCCTCGCCCGCACCAACCGCTACGGTGCCGAGATCGCGGCGGCGGTCCGCTCGGTCGTCGAGAACCGCGGAGCGGTCCCGGGGCCCGACGGCGAACGCCTCGCCGCGTTGCGCTCGCCGGCCACCGACCCCCAGCGGTCGGGCACCGTCGAGGTCCGCACGTTCTCCTCCGCCACGGCCGAGGCCGAGCACGTGGCACTCCTGCTGCGCGAGGCTCACCTGGTGGCCGACCGTCCGGTCCCGTGGGACCGCATGGCGGTGCTCGTCCGGTCCTCGGCCCACCTCGACCGGCTCCACCGGGCGCTGTCCGCCGCGGGCGTGCCCGTCCAGGTGGCGGGCGACGAGCTCCCGCTCGCCGTCGAGCCCGCCGTGCGCACCCTGCTCGCCGCGTTGCACGCCGCCCAGACCCTGCACGCCGGCGAGCCGCTCGACCCCGAGGCCGCCACGTCGCTGCTCACCGGCCCGCTGGGCGCGATGGACGCGGCCGGACTGCGACGCCTCGGCCGGGTGCTGCGTCGCGACGACGCCGCCGAGCACGGTCGGCCCCGACCCTCGCGCCTCCTCGTCGCCGAGGTGCTCGCCGACCCGCCCCGACTCGCCACGCTCGCCGCCGACGGCCCCGAGGGTCTTGCCGTGCAGCAGGCGCGACGGGTCTCGGGCCTGCTGGTGCGCGCCGTCGAGCAGCTCGCAGCCGGCGCGTCCGCGGAGGAGGTGCTCTGGACGTTGTGGGACGGCACCACCTGGCCGCAACGACTGCGCGCCGAGGCGGAGTCCGGCGGCGAGGGCGCGGCCCGGGCGCACCACGACCTCGACGCCCTCTGTGCGCTGTTCGCCGAGGCTGCCCGCGCCGAGGAGCGTGAGGCGCACCGCTCGGTCGGCGAGGTCGTCCTTGCCCTCGAGGCGCAGCAGATCCCCTCCGACACGCTCGCCCAGGCCCCCGACGACACCCGCGCCGTCCGGCTCATGACGGCGCACCGGTCCAAGGGCCTGGAGTGGGACCTCGTCGTCGTGGCCGGCGTGCAGGACGGCGAGTGGCCCGACACGCGCCTGCGCAGCAGCCTGCTGCAGCCCGAACGACTGACCCGCGAGGGCGTGGCGCCCTACCCGAGCACGCGCTCGGCGATCGCGGAGGAGCGACGGCTGTTCTACGTCGCGTGCAGCCGCGCCCGCGAGCGGCTCGTCGTCACCGCCGTCGCCAGCGGCTCCGACGACGGCGACCAGCCGTCGCGCTTCGTCGGCGAGCTCCACACGTCCCTGACGCATCCCGACGAGACCCGCCCGGCGCGCCGGACGCTGCCCGAGACCGAGCACCGGCCGCGACGCGCGCTGTCGCTGCGCTCCGCCGTGGCCGAGCTCCGACGGATCGGGGAGAACACCGACGACCCCGCCGAGCGGCGGCGCGTCGCCGAGCAGCTCGCGCGGCTGGCCGGCCACCCGG
>NZ_JAMXRU010000013.1 GCF_024124745.1 Aeromicrobium sp. CnD17-E | reverse complement strand
CCAGCTGGGACGCCTGTCTGCCGTCGAGGTGCAGCTGGTCACGTAGCCAGTTCTTCAGGCTCGAGCAGCCCTCGGTCTCGAAGTCGCGATGCTCGTCCACCTCCGCGACCAGCGCCACCTTCTCCGCATCGATCGCGTTCGAGAGTCCCTGCAGCAGCCGCAGCGCATCCGTGCTCGTCGGGAACGCGCGCAGCTCGGCAGCGACGGCCTCGAGCCGGTCGGCGAGCTGCGTGCTGGACATGGAACAAAGATATCGAACACCACAGCGAAACAACACCAACCAAAGCCATCATTGCAGGGAGTCGAAGGTCACCAGGTGCCGACTCGTCGCGTCCGTCGTAGCCTCGGGACATGACCGCCTCCGCACTGCCCGACGTCCCCACCCAGCTCTTCATCGGCGGCTCCTGGCGCGACGCGAGCGGCGGTGCGACCTTCGCGGTCGAGAACCCCGCGGACGGCTCGACGCTGGTGGAGGTCGCGAACGGGACCGTCGCGGACGGCAAGGCGGCCATCGACGCAGCCGTCGCCGCGCAGCCCGACTGGGCCAAGGTGCCGCCGCGCGACCGCGGCGAGATCCTGCGCTCGGCGTTCGAGACGGTCGTCGACCGTGCCGACGAGCTCGCCACGATCATGACGCTCGAGATGGGCAAGCCGCTCAGCGAGAGCCAGGCCGAGATCACCTACGGCGCCGAGTTCCTGCGCTGGTTCTCCGAGGAGGCCGTTCGCGTGTCGGGCCGCTACTCCGTCGCCCCGAACGGCGCCACACGTCTGCTCACCCTGAAGCAGCCCGTCGGACCGTGCCTCATGATCACGCCCTGGAACTTCCCGCTCGCGATGGGCACCCGCAAGATCGCGCCCGCCATCGCCGCCGGCTGCACGATGGTCGTGAAGCCCGCCGGACTCACCCCGCTCACCATGCTGTGGCTGGCGAAGGTGCTGGAGGAGTCGGGCGTACCCGAGGGCGTGCTCAACGTCGTCACGACGAAGAGCACGGGCGAGGTGATGGAGCCGATCATCCGCGACCCGCGGCTGCGCAAGCTCACCTTCACCGGCTCCACCGAGGTCGGGCGCTCCCTCGTCGAGCAGAGCGCTGAAGGCCTGCTGCGGGTGTCGATGGAGCTGGGTGGCAACGCGCCCTTCCTCGTCTTCGCCGACGCCGGCGTCGACGCGGCGGTCGAGGGCGCGATGCTCGCGAAGATGCGCAACATCGGTGAGGCGTGCACGGCCGCCAACCGGTTCATCGTCCACGCCGACGTCGCCGAGGAGTTCTCCTCCAAGCTCGCCGAGAAGATGGGCGCCCTGAAGATCGGCCCCGGCCTGGAGGACGGCGTGAAGGTCGGCCCGCTGGTGGAGGAGAAGCAGCGCGACAAGGTGGCCGAGCTCGTCGACGACGCCGTCGAGAAGGGCGCCACCGTGGTCACCGGAGGCGAGGTGCCTGAGGGTCCCGGCTGGTTCTACCCGCCGACCGTCCTCACCGACGTGCCGCTGTCGGCGAAGGTGTCCACCGAGGAGATCTTCGGCCCGGTCGCGCCGGTCTTCACGTTCACCGACGACGACGACGCGATCCGCATGGCGAACGACACCGAGTACGGCCTCGTCGCGTACGCCTTCACCACCGACTACGCCCGTGCGGTGAAGGTCTACGAGGGTCTCGAGACCGGGATGGTCGGGATGAACCAGGGCATCGTCTCGAACCCGGCCGCCCCCTTCGGCGGCGTCAAGGCCTCCGGCTTCGGTCGCGAGGGCGGCGCCGAGGGCATCGAGGAGTACCTCGAGACGAAGTACGTGGGCCTCGGCGGCCTCTGACCGCAGCTTGACCGCTCACGCCGCGTCGTGGTGCGCTGCGTGACGGTCGACGCGCGCGAGCCAGTCCCGGACGAGGGCGCCCGTGACACCGGGCTGCTCGAGGTGGACGTTGTGGCCCGCCGTGTCGAGGACCGCGTAGGTGCCGCGTGGGTAGTGGTCGCGCAGGGTGAGCGCGTCCTCGTAGCCGACCACGTCGTCCTGGCGTCCAAGGACGTGCAGGGTGGGTGCGGCGAAGGGCTCCGGGTGCGCCACCTCGGGGACCATGGGGAGGGCGTACGCCGACGCGATGCGCTCCATGGCGCCCGGGTCCGCGCCGCGCAGGCCGGGGAGGACGTACTCCTCGAACGACTCCAGCGAACGAGCGTCCTGCACGACGCTCACCGCCGCAAAGTCGTCGCGTGCGTCGCCGGCGCGCTCGAGGACCGCGTCGTCGCGGTGCAGGACCGTGCGTGGCGGGACGTCGCGTGCAGCGTGGTCCGGTTGGACCAGCCCGGCGACGGTGGCCAGACCGAGGACCCGGTCTCGACGCTCGTGCGCGAGCCACCGCGCGATCATCCCCCCGAAGGAGTTCCCGATCACGGCGAACGGCTCGGTGCCGAGATGCTCCTCGACCTCGGCCAGGACGCCCTCGGCCACGTCCTGCGCGCTCGAGGCGGCCGCGTCGTGCACGGCCTCCGCCCATGGCAGGTCGACGTACACGCGGCGCCAGGACACGTCGCTCACCATGGACTCGAGCGGGAGCATGATCCGGTGGTCCACCCCGAAGCCGTGCAGCACGACGAGGGGGCGACCCGTCCCTTCGACTCGAGCAATCACGCGACGACGGTAGCGCTGCCCTCCGACGGAAGCCGCCCGCCAGGGACGGCGGGTCACACGCTGACGTCGGCCCGACGCTCGTCGACGCGCCGCGGGCCCCGGCCCGACTGGAACTGCTCGACGTAGAGCCGGGCGTAGAGGCCGCCGGCGGCCAGCAGCTCGTCGTGCGTGCCCTGCTCGACGACCCGCCCGTCCTCGACGCCGAAGATCACGTCGGCGTCGTGGATGGTCGACAGGCGGTGGGCGATGGCGATGGTCGTGCGGTTGGCGCGGGCGCGTTCGAGCGCCTGCTGCACGAGCCGCTCGGTCTCCGTGTCGAGCGCCGACGTGGCCTCGTCGAGGATGAGGATGCGGGGGTCGGCGAGCAGCACGCGGGCGATCGCGAGCCGCTGCTTCTCGCCGCCGGACAGCCGGTACCCGCGCTCGCCGGTGACGGTCTCGTACCCGTCGGCGAAGCTGAGGATCCGGTCGTGGATGTTGGCGTCGCGGGCGGCCTGCTCGATCTCCTCGGCACTCGCGTCGGGTCGGGCGTAGGCGAGGTTGTCGCGGATGGTGCCGTGGAACAGGTACGGCTCCTGCGTGACCATGCCGACGGCGCCGGTGACAGTGTCGAGGGTCAGGTCGCGCACGTCGTGCCCGTCGATCAGCACGGCACCGCGCGTGACGTCGTAGAAGCGCGGCACGAGGTAGGTGGCGGTCGTCTTGCCCGACCCCGACGGCCCGACGATGGCCGCCAGCTGGCCCGGCTCGACGCGCAGCGACACGTCGCGCAGCGCCCAGGCGTCGTCGGACACGGGAGCGGCGACGCCGTCGGGCCGGTCGATGCGCACGGTCGAGTCGCCGAACCGGTCACCGGTGCGGCCCCCGCTGAGCGAGCGCGGCTCGGGGTAGCGGAACCAGACGCCGCGCATCTCGACCTCGCCGCGCACCGCAGGCAGGGTGACCGCGCCCGGCTTCTCGACCACGGCGGGCTGGAGGTCGAGGTACTCGAAGATGCGGCGGAACAGGGCGAGCGACGTCTGCACGTCGAGCGTCACGCGCATCAGCTGCAGCAGCGGCATCTGGAGGCGGGCCTGGAGGGTCGTGAACGCGACGAGCGTCCCGGCCGTGAGCGTGTCGGCCCCACCGGGCAGGCTGCCGGTGATCATCAGCCCGGCCAGCAGGTAGATGAGGGCCGGCGTGATCGCGAAGAACGTCTGGACCGTCGCGAAGAACGTGCGGCCGGTCATCGCCTGCGCCACCTGCAGACGCGCCTGCTCCCGGTTGGCCTCGCGGTAGCGCTCCGTCTCGGACTCGGCGCGGCCGAACACCTTCGAAAGCAGGATGCCCGAGACGCTCAGCGACTCCTCGGTGATCGCCGTCATCTCCGACAGCGACTCCTGCGTGCGGCGCGCGAGCTTCTGACGACGTCGGCCGACCCGCAGCTGGATGGCGATGAACGCGGGCATGAGCACGAGGGTCAGGACCGTCAGCTGCCACGACAGCAGCACCATCGAGACCACGGCCGCGACGACGGTGACCGTGTTCTGCAGGATCGTCGTCGCGGTGTCGGTGAGCACCGTCCGGACCCCGGCGACGTCGTTGGCGAGCCGCGACTGGATGGCACCGGTCTTCGTGGCCGTGAAGAACGCCAGCTCCATCGTCTGCAGGTGCGCGAACAGCTGGCTGCGCAAGTCGGCCATCGCGGAGTTCCCGATCGTGGCGGTGAGCCAGTTCTGCCCGACGGAGATCAGGGCGGTCACGACCGGGATGAGGCACATGAGACCGACGAGCCGCCCGAGCAGGCCGAGGTCGGCGGGGCTTCCGTCGGTGGGGAAGAGCGCCTGGTCGAACACGGCGCGGGTGAGGAACGGGATGACCGACGTCAGCGCCGCGCCGGCGACGACGGCGACGCAGACGAGCACCAGCTGCCGGCGGTAGGGGCGCAGCAGGGAGGCGATGCGTCCGAGCACGGGGCTGTCCGCGGCGGCGACCTCCTCCCGCGACAGGTGCGTGACCTGGGCACCCCGCGGCATCAGGCGTCGACTCGCGACAGCTGCAGCTCCTCGCGCACCGTGACCAGCTCGGGGGTGCCCCACACGCCGACGTCGGTGCGCAGCATCGCCCAGAGACGCAGCGTGTCGGCGTCGGGGACGAGCGCCGCGTCGACGGACAGCTCGAACGGCGTGGGGCCGTCGCCGGCGACGCTGGCGGAGGCGGCCAGCACCTCGCCGTCGGGCGAGACGAGCTTGACCGTGAGCACGCCGCCGTCGGGCAGCGCGACCTTCTCGCGGGTCGAGGCGGTCCCGGTGACGGAGAGGGTGCTGATGGAGGCCATGCCCTGAGCCTAGGCCGTCAGCCCTCGGTGAACACCTCTGGCGAGTCGGCGCCGGGGCTGCTCAGGTGGAGGCATGGGACGGTGGCTGGTGCTCGGTGGGACGGCATGGCTCGGCCGCGAGGTCGCGCGGAGCGCGCTGGAGCGGGGGCAGGACGTCACGTGCCTGGCGCGCGGCGAGAGCGGCGAGGTCGTCGACGGCTCGCACTGGGTGCGCGCCGACCGCGACGCTGCCGACGCCTACGACCAGGTGGCCGGCCCGTGGGACGCCGTCGTCGACGTCGCCCGCCAGCCGGGACACGTGCGGACCGCCCTGTCGGCGCTGGCTGCGACGAGCGCCCACTGGACGTTCGTCTCCACCGCCAACGTCTACACGGACCTGTCGGGACCGCTGCAGGAGGACGATCCGCTGCGCGAGCCGGTGACGACGGACGAGGTGGACGCCGAGCTGTACGGGGAGGGCAAGGTCGCGTGCGAGCAGGCGGTCCTCGAGCACGCTGCTCCGCTGGTGCTGCGGTCGGGCCTGCTGGCCGGCCCGGGCGACCCGTCCGACCGGTTCGGCTACTGGCCGGCCCGGTTCGCCCGGGCCGACACGGGCGACGTGCTGGTGCCCGACCCGCCGGGAGCGCGGTGCCAGGTGGCCGACGTGCGCGACGTCGCGACGTTCGTGGTGAATGCGGCCGAAGGTGGCGTCACGGGTGTCCTGAACGTCGCCGGAGAGGGCGTCGCGCTGGGGGAGGCGCTGCTCCGGGTCGCGCAGAGCGTCGGGTTCCCCGGACGGCTCGTGCCCGTCGGCCCGGATCGGCTGGAGGCGCTCGACGTGCGGCCGTGGTCGGGCGGGCGGTCGCTGCCGCTCTGGCTGCCTGACGACTACGGCGGCATGGTGCGGATCGACACCGCCCGGGCGGAGGCTGCCGGGCTGGTCCGACGGCCGCTCGAGGAGACGGCTGCCGACGTGCTCGCCGACGAGCGCGCACGAGGTCTGGACCGACCCCGCCTGGCGGGCCTGACGCGCGAGGAGGAGCTGGCGGTCCTGGCCGCCGCGACGGCGTGACGCGTCAGCGAGACGCGGTGAGGGCCTCGGCGAGCGAGAGGGCCGGCCGCCCCAGCAGGCGCGGGACGTCGTCGCTGACGGCGGCGAGCTCGCCGTCGCGGATCGCGGTGTAGGTGCTCACCCACGCGTCCACCTGCCAGTCGGGGGCGCCGTAGTGCGCGCGACTGGCGCGGGCCTCCTCGAGCGTCTCGTCGTGGAAGCGGTGCGGTCGGCCGGTGACCTGGGTCAGGACGGTGGCGATCTCCGCGAGCGTCAACGCCTCGGGCCCGGTGAGGTCGTAGGCGCGGTCCGCGTGGTCGTCGGGGTGGAGCAGCACCTCCGCGGCCACGGAGGCGACGTCGCGCTGCGAGACCGCCGCGACCCGTCCCTCGCCGGCGGGGCCGCGGATCACGCCGTCCTCGTCGGCGAAGTGCGGGAACACCTCCGCGTAGAAGCTGTCGCGCAGGAACGTCCACGCGAGTCCGGCGTCGAGCAGCAGGTCCTCGGTGGCGCCGTGGTCGCGGCCCAGCGTGAACGTGCTGTCGGCCGACGCGCCCACGAACGACGTGTAGACGACGTGACCGACCCCGGCCTCGACGGCAGCCTCGACGACGGAGCGGTGGTCGGCCATCCGGTCGGCACTCTCGTGCCCGGAGACGAAGAAGAGGGCGTCGACGCCGGCCAGCGCCTCCCCGAGCGCCGGCCCCTCGTCGTACGCGCACTGCCACACCGGCAGCCCCAGGTCGGGTGCGCGGCTCGGGTCGCGGACGAGCAGGCGGGCCTCGGCCCCGGCCTTGGCGAGGTGGCGGGCGACGAGCCCGCCGACGGTCCCGGTGGCGCCGGTGACGGCGATGGTGGTCATGCCCGGTGCAACGACACGAGCCCGGCCCGATGTTCCGCGCCGGGGACGGACGCAGGGCGACGGCACGTCACGCTCTCGTCCTCACGTTGACGCGCTTGAGCCAGCGGTCCGTCCCGTCGAAGCGCGGCGTGAACGAGCGCCGACCGTGCACCGCGACCGCGTTGTCGACGAAGGCGATGTCGCCGGGGGCGAGGGGGAGGTCCTGGAGGTTGGCGTCGAGGACCTCGACGAGGTCGTCGAGCGCGCGGGCCGCCTCCGGGTCGTCGGCGACGGCGTCGGTGAAGTCGCGGTCGACGCGGATCCTGCGTGCGTCGGACGGGTCGACCAGCCAGGTGCGCGCCAGGTCGTCCGGGTGGACGTCGTGGGCGTCGTCGGGCCGCAGCAGGAAACGTGGCTGCTGGAGCACCTCGACGACGTCCGCCGACAGCTGCGCGGGGTCGAGGAAGGACACCGTGGTGGCGCCGCCGGTCGCCGCGCGCAGGCAGAAGAGGCCGACGAAGTCCGCGCGCTGCTCGAAGTAGGCGTCCTCGGTGTGCCAGGCCAGCTCGGCGCGGCTCGACGAGCTCACGAGCGAGTCCTCCTGCCCCGGTGAGGGCACCACGTCGGTGACGACGCGACCGTCCTGCTGCGAGGCCCAGCCGAACGACTCGCCGAGGAGGTCGGCGACGAGCAGCAGCACGCACGCGTGGACGACGGAGCCCGCCGTCTGGGCCTCGCGCCAGTGCTGCGGCGTGGGCTCGAGACGCTCCGCGAGCAGCGGCGCACCGGAGACGACGCAGGCGTGGGGGAGGCGACGCTCGCGCACCTGCGCGACCTCGGCGACCAGCCGGGCCGGCAGCCGGCCTGCAGCCTCGCCGAGCAGGCGCGTCGGCAGGGGCGACTGCCCCCCGACGAAGGCGGGAGCCAGCTCGGTCGCGAGCATCGCGACCTGGTGTCGCTCCTGCTCCGACAGCTCGATCCGCTCGATGCTCGCGCGCTCCATCGTGGTGTGCTCGCGGACGTGGTCGTTCATGATCCCCCGATCGTCGTGGCGTCCCGGTGCGCACGCGGCGAGGAGGAGACGCCTCCGCGATCTAAGGTAGTCGAGTCCACTCCACACTCGGGGGCGTCAGGTGGGCGCGTCCTGGCAGAAGGGTCGCTCCGTGGTCGATGAGATCGTCCGACCGCCACGACCTCGTCGCGGCGACCTGGTCCGCGTGGTGAGCCCGTCGTTGCCGTCGCTGGCCTACTCCCGCGGTGTCGTGGACGTGCCCGTGGCGCGTCTGGCCGCCATGGGTCTGCGGTGCGACTTCGCGCCGAACGCGTTCGAGATCTCCGACGACGGCCGGTCGGCGGGGACGGCTGCCCAGCGCGCGGAGGACCTGCACGGCGCGTTCCTCGACCCGGACGTCAGCGTCGTGATGAGTGCCGTCGGCGGCCTGGCCAGCCACGAGCTGCTGCCCCACCTCGACGCCGACCTGCTGCGCAGCCACCCGACGGCGTTCGTCGGACGCAGCGACAACACCTTCCTCAACGCCTTCCTCTACTCACGGGCCGGGCTGACGTCGTTCACCGGCGCCTCCTTCGTGACGCAGTTCGGGGAGTCCGACGTCCCGCCGGAGACGTCGCGATCCGTCGAGGACGTGCTGCTGGGGTCGGGGCCGCTGCGGCTGGAGAGCTCACCCGTGCGCACGCAGAACTCCGTGCCGGCCAGCTACGCGGGTGAGGTCCACCGGTGGTCGGGGGGACGCGCCGGCACGGACGTCTGGCTGCAGCACGGCAGGAGTGCCGGTCGCCTGCTCGGCGCGGAGGCGGGCATCCTCGCCGACCTGCTCGAGGCGGGTCTGCTCGACGTGACCGGCTCGGTGCTCTGGCTCGACGTGGTCGACGACGGGCCCGAGTACGCCGAGGAGGTGCTGGACCGGTTGTGGCCGCTGCTGGAGGGCGTGCCGGTGGCGGCGCTGCTGGTGGCGGACAACCCCTCGCTCCCGTTCGAGGACTGGACCACGCAGATCGGCGCGCGGCTTCGGGAGGGTGGGCCGCGGGTGGACGGACCGGTCATGGTCGGTGGCGACCTGGGGCACTACCAGCCCGCGTGGCTGCTGCCGTACGGTGAGGTCGTCGTCGTGGACGCCGCTCGCGGCATCACGATCGACCGATGACGCACCAGGTCGCGGTGCGCGACGCTGGAGAGATCGGGGGCAGCGGTGGACACCGAGGTGCAGGAGACGGTCCTGACGGTCGTGCGTGACGTGCTCGGACGAGCCGACGTCGGCCTCGACGACGACTTCTTCGAGGCGGGAGGATCGTCGCTGCTCGTCGTGGAGGCGATCGGTCGCCTGCGTGAGCTCGGGGTCGCCGTCCCGGCGCGGGTGTTCGTGGAGAGCACGCGGCTGCTCGACGTCGCGGAGGCCGCGCGGCCGACGGCCTGAGCCGATGCCCCGGCGCGGGCCGGTCAGGACTCCTGCGGGTCCTCGACCACGGCGAAGCTCCTCCGAGCGCCGGCCACCAGGACGGCGCCGAGGACGAAGAACCCGGCCGCCACCGCGAACGGCGCGGTGTACCCGAGGTAGCGGGCGAGGAGCCCGCCCAGGGCGGCACCCGCAGCGAGACCGGCGATGCCGACGAAGCGTCCCACTGCCCCGACCCGGCCCATCATGTCGGTCGGTGTGATCTTCTGGCGCACCGTCACCGCCATGACGTTCCAGACGACGGAGTGCGCGATGTAGGTGGCGAGCGCGAGGCCGACGACCCAGACCTGGTCGACGACAGCGATGACGGCGAAGGACGCGGCGCCGACGAGCAACGCCCCGACGGTCGTGGTGCAGTAGCCCAGGCGACGTCTCAACGGCGCCGCCACCAGGCTGCCGAGGAGTCCGCCGACGGCCGAGACCGACAGCAGGAGCCCGTAGCCCTCCGGACCGAGCCCGAGCACCTCCTTCGCGTACAGCACGAGGTAGGAGAACGGGATCATGTACCCGACGCAGGCGAGGCCGCCGACGATGACGAGGGTCCTCACCAGCTCGTGGCGCCACGCCCACCGGGTGCCGTCGGAGATCTGCTGCGTGAACCTGCGGTGCTCCTGCGGGGGCGGGAGGGTGTAGTGCCCGCGCAGGCTCAGGTAGGCCAGGCCTGCCAGGGTGAACGCGACGGTGTTCAGCAGCGACGGCGCGAAGGCGGCGAGCCCGAAGAGGAATCCGCCGAGCGGCGGCCCGACGAACTCGTCGATGACGACCTGGGTCCCGGTGATCTGGGAGTTGGCGCGGTCCAGACCCGCTGCCGGAACGGCCTGCGGAAGGATGGCGACGGCGGCGCTGTCGGCGAGCGTCTCGACGACACCCATCAGCGCGTAGACGACGTAGAGCGCGACCATCGAGACGTGGCCGCTCACGACGAGCATCGTGAGGGCCGCGAAGAGCACGCCTCGCGAGAAGCTCGCTGCCTGGAGCAGGCGACGCCGGTCGACGCGGTCCACGAGGACACCGATCCCCAGCACCGAGAGCAGCCGGGGGACGGTGTAGGCGACCGACAGCGCCGAGATCTCGAGGGGATCCTGGGTGAGGGTCACGGCGAGCAGCGGCAGGGCCACGAACGTGACGCCGTCGGCGAGGTTCGACGAGGCGTTGCCGGTCCAGATCTTGCGGTAGTCGCTCATGCGTCCTGTCCTGCTGTGGCGAGCGTCGTCGAGACGGTCGCGTGGGGGTCGAGCGCGGCTGCGAGGAGGACCCGACGGTAGGTGTCGACGAGCTGCGCGACGTCCTCGTCCGTGAGGGCGTCCGCGGCACGCTCGACGACGAGGCGTGCGCCGTCGTCACTGGTGTCCAGCGTGACGAAGAGGTCGAACTTGGACGTGTCCTGAGGTGCCGTGACGGGGGTGACCCGGAGACCGTCGAGCGTCAGCGGGGTACCCGCGCCGTGGTCGTGCGCGAACAGCACCTGCACGAGCGGGTTGGTGCCCGGTCGACGTTCCGGCGCCGCGGCGTCGACGAGCGAGGCCAGCGGCACCGGCGCGCTCGTCACGTCGAGCACCTGGCGGGCGTGTGCCAGGGCGAGGTCGATGATCGCCGGGTCGTCCGCTGCGTGGACGCGCAGGACGGCGGTCTCGACGAACATGCCGACGACGCGCTCCAGGCTGGGGTCGTCGCGCCCGTTGGCCGGCGTGCCGAGGAGGAGGTCGCGTTCACCCGTGAGGGACATGAGCGTGAGGGCCTGGACCAGGGAGCCGACGACGAAGACGGTGCTGTCGGCACGACGGGCCAGCGTCGTCAGGGCCCGCGCCGCGTCGACGCCGAGGTCGTGCTCGCTGGCACGGCCCACGAAGGCACGGCGGGCGGGGCGATCGAGCGATCCGACGTGCAGCACGGTCGGCGCGCCATCGAGGGCGTCGGCACGACGTCGCACGAGGTCGGCGAGCTCGGTCGGGTCCCAGGACCTGGTGGTCACGGAGTGTCCTTCGTGCCGGCGGACGTCCGCGAGCACCGCGACGGCGTCCCTGCGGCACCGGGCGTAGAGCTCGGCGAGGTCCTCGGCCACCACGCCGAGGGACCAGCCGTCGGCGACGAGGTGGTGGACCTTCAGCGCGAGAGCGTTGTTCCTGGTGTCGCGTGGCCACAGCTCCGCGACGAACAGCGGCTGTCCGCCGTGCACGTCGAGCGGTGCGTCGGCGAAGGACCGGAACCGCTCCTGCAGGTCGCTCGGGCCGAGCGGCTCGCCCCGCCGCAGCGGGGTCGGTGGCCCGGGTCGGGTGGCCGGCGGCATGGCGGCGGGGTCGATCCGGTGCCGCAGCAGCGGATGGCGCCACTGCAGGGCCTCGACGGCCGCCGCGAGCGCGTGCTCGTCGAGCGGCCCCTCGAGCTGCCAGGCCAGGGGTATGACGTAGGCGGCGCCGACGTCCTGGGCCGCCTCGACCCACCAGAGGGACTGCTGGGCGGGTGACAGGACGACGGGGTCCTGGGAAGGCACCGTGCGGATCGCCGGCCCCGAGGCCGGCCTCGGTCGGGCCCGGACGTGGACGGCGAGCGCCTCGACCGTGCGCCCGGTGAAGACGTCTGCGAGGGTCACGCGCGTGCCGGAGCGGTCGGTCAGTCGCAGTGCCAGGCGCAGGGCCGTGAGCGACGTCCCGCCCTCGGCGAAGAAGTCCCCTCCGTGACTGGACCCGAGCAGCTCGATCCAGCACTCGCGCACGAGTCGCTCCGCGTCGTCGTCCTCACGCTGCGTGCCGACCGCCGTCGGCGGCGGCTCGGAGGTCGTCCGGACCGAGGTCCCGAACGCCGGCAGGAGGTCGCGCACGGCCGTGACGTCCGTCTTGCCGTTCGCCAGACGCGGGAGCGAGTCGACGGGCACGACGACGGCGGGGACGAGCGCTCGGGGGAGCCGTCGGGCCAGGTCGCGACGCAACGCCCGCGGGTCGAGTCCGACGTCCCCCGTGACGGCAGCGGCGAGGCGCGCCGACCGAGCGTCCCGTTGCACCAGCGCGACGGCGGAGGTGACGCCCGGTGAGGCGAGCAGCGCAGCCTCCACCTCGCCGAGCTCGATCCTCAGCCCGTTGACCTTGACCTGGCGGTCGGAGCGTCCCAGGTAGACGAGTGCACCGTCCGGCCGTAGCCGCGCCAGGTCGCCGGTGCGGTAGCAGCGTCCGCCCGGCTCGTCCCCGACGGGGTCGGGCACGAACCGCTCGGCGGTCAGCCGTGGGCGGCTCGCGTACCCGTCGGCGAGCCCGGCGCCGGCCAGGTGGACCTCGCCGACCGCGCCGGGAGGCACCACGTAGCCGTCGCGGTCGAGGACGTACGCCCGCCCGCCGGGAACGGCCCATCCGATCGGTGGCGCCTCGCCGGCGGCCACGACGGCTGCGGTCGAGTAGGTGCAGTCCTCGGAGGGCCCGTAGATGTTGACCACCCGCTGCGCGCCGGCGGCCGTCAGGCGCTCGACCAGGCTGCGTGGCAGGGGTTCGCCACCTGCCGCCACGACCATGCCGGAGACGTCGAGCGACCCGATGTCGAGCGCGGCCGACAGGAGCGTGGGGACACCGGCGGTGAACGTCGACGCCGGGACCTCGCGGGGGCCGTCGAGCAGGGAGTCGACGAGGTGCACCGTGCCACCTGTCGACAGGGTCGGGTACAGCTCGACGGTGGAGACGTCGAAGGAGATCGAGGTCGCGGCGAGGGAGCGACGCAGCGGCGCGGTGCCGAAGACCTGCAGCGACCCTCGGACCATCGCCAGCACGGCGCGATGCGGGATCGACACGCCCTTCGGCGTGCCGGTCGACCCGGAGGTGTAGAGCAGGTAGGCCTCGTGCTCGGCCGTGACCTGGGTGACGGGGAGGTCGTCCGTCGTCGGTCCGACTGCGTTGCGCACGTCGATCGGGTCGCACACCTCGCCGAGGGGCTCGGGGACGGCGTCGTCGACGAGCAGGGCCCGGCATCCCGCGTCGCGCAGCATGAAGGCGAGCCGCTCGGTCGGGTAGGTCGGGTCGAGGGGCACGTAGGAGGAGCCGTGGGCCCAGACCGCGAGCAGCGCCGGGACGAGCTCCTCGGAGCGCGCCAGCATCACGCCGACGCGCGAACCGGGGGCCACGCCCTCGGCGTGCAGGCGGCGGGCCAGCACCCCAGCGCGTCCGACGAGCCCGGCGTAGGTGAGCGAGGTCGTGGCCGTGCGCACGGCCACGGTCTCCGGGGTGCGGCGTGCCGCGGCGCGCACCAGGTCCCACACGTGGTCCGCGGCCGGCAGCTCGACGTCGACTCGCTCGGTGTCCCAGGCGGGGGTCTGGGGCAGTGCTCCCGGGAGGTGGCGGAAGCGGCCGCGGACGTCGTCGTCGGGGTCCTGCGTGGCGGCGTCGGCGAGCAGCTGGACCAGGTCGAGCACACGATCGGCCGAGGCGCGGTCGACGACGGAGGTGGCGTGCTCGAGCTCCAGACGCAGGCGGTCGCCCCGCCGGTGCAGGGTGAGCGCGAGGTCGAACTTCGCGCTCCCGCCGTCGACCTCGACCGGCTCGGCCACGAGGTCCGGCCACGCAGCCCGCTCCCCGGTGTCCTCGGCGAGGGCGAAGGTCACCTGGAAGACGGGGGGTCGGCTCGCGTCACGATCGGCCCCGACCGCGTCGACGACGGCGTCGAGTGGCACCAGCTGGTCCTCCACCGCGTCGACCCAGGCGTCGTGGACGCGCCGGGCGACGGCACGGGGGACGGTCGTCCCGGTGAGGTCGAGGCGGACCGGGACGGTGTTGACGAACATGCCGACCACGTCGTCGAGCCCCAGCGAGGGGCGTCCGAGCACCGGGACGCCGACGACGAGGTCGTCCTGACCGCTCGTGTGGCGGATCGCGTCGGCGAACAGCGCGAGCCCGACGGAGAAGAGCGTCGTCCTCGCCGCCTGGGCCAGTCGCAGGAGTGCCGCGCTGGTCCGAGGGTCGAGCTCGCGCACGACGGTGGCCCCCGCGAAGTCCTGCGTCGACGGACGGGGCCGGTCGGTGGGGAGGTCCAGGAGCGCCGGTGCGCCCGCGAGCCGGTCGAGGACGCGGCGCAAGGCTTGCTCGGTGCCTTGGTCCCGCTCGGCCTGCTGCTCCCCGAGGACGTAGTCGGCGTAGCGTCCTGCCGGTGCCGGCCAGACGCTGTCGAGCCGGCGGCGCGCGTCGTCGTAGCAGCGGGCCAGGTCGCGGTCGATGATCTCGAGCGACCGACCGTCCGCCACGGCGTGGTGGACGTCGAGGAGGACGAGGTGGTCGGTGGCGTCGTAGCGCACCACCTGGAGCCTGGTCAGCGGTGCGCCGAGCACCTCGAAGGGGGTCGCGGCGGCGGCGCGGGCCCGACGGCGTGCATCGTCGGGCCGGTCCTCGGCGGGGATCGCCACGTCGAGGACCGGCCGGGCCTCCCGGGGCTCGCCCGGCAGGGCGAGCAGCATGCCCTCGTGGTGCACGAAGCGCCGGGTGAGCTGCTCGTGCCGGAGCTGCAGCCGTCGGTACGCCTCGTGCAGGGCCACCACGTCGAGCGGACCGTCGAACCGGGTGGCGGTCGACAGGTTGTAGGCCGCCGCACCACCGCTCCAGGACGACATCACGATCATCCGCTCCTGCACCGCGGACGGCGTGATCGCGGCGCGTGTGACGGGGTCGTCGAGCGCCCGCTCCACGAACGTCGCGCGACGGGCCGCCGGGAGCGACTCGAACTGCTCGTGCAGCGCCATCGACTAGACCTCGCTCGTCGGCGGGGCGGTGTCGGCGGCGCGTGCCAGGAGGACCTCCGGCGCGAGGCCGGTGGCCGTCGGCTCCGTCCTCAGGTGCGTCGTGAAGAGGTCCGTGCGCGGGAAGCGGAACAGCGTGACCAGCGCGATGGAGCTGCCGAGCGCCTCGTTCAACGCGCTCACCACGCGGATCGCGGTGAGCGAGTCGCCGCCGGAGCGGAAGAAGTCGACGTCGTCGGTGGCCGCGGTGCCCGGCAGGTGCGCCGACCACACCGCTCGGACGAGCTGGTCGAGAGGGTCGACGGAGGTCGTCGCCGGCGGGGGCGGCGGGGGCGCGCTCACCTGTGCATCGACGAGGCGGGCCAGCGCGGCCCGGTCACGTTTGCCCTGCGCGTCGCGGGGCACCTCGGGCAGGATCGCGACGTGCGCCGGTACGCTCGAGCGCGGCAGCGTGGAGAGCAGCTGTCGTCGGACCTCGAGGGCGTCGAGATCTGCCGAAGGTGCGGGGACCACGTAGGCCACGGGCACGGTCGGCACACGCTCCCCGGTCAGCAGCTCCCACGCGCGGAAGGTCCGTCCGGGCTCGAGCTCGCCGAGGCGCTCGACGAACTGCTCGATCGAGACCCCCATCACTTCACCGCCGTGACGACGCACATGGAGTCGGTCCACCAGTACTCGCAGTCCGGTGGCGGAGCCAGTCCGTCCACGACCTCGACGGCGAAGGAGGAGAAGTAGCGCAGGAGGCTGCGCTGGTGTCGCCGGCTGAGTGAGTCGCGCTCGTTGGTGTAGTAGGTGAAGACGCCACCCGGACGCAACCGACTGGCTGCGGCCGGGAAGAACGCCTCCGCCACGGTGGAGTCGCGCAGGACGAACTCGTCGAACTCCTGCTCGCTCGTCGGGAAGGCGTCCCAGAAGACCCCGTCGTAGAGGCCGAGCCGAGGCACCTGCTCCTGCCAGTGGCCCGACACCACCTCGATGTCCGCGTGGGGGCGCGTGGCCGCCCAGTCGCGGGCCACCTCGGCCACGCGGTCGTTGAGCTCGACGATGGTGTGGGACCGCACGCCGCAGTCCTCGATGAAGCCCGCCGAGAGCCCCAGGCCGAAGCCGATCTCCAGCACGTCACCGTGCGAGGCGGTCACGACCTCCGCCATCCGGCGCATGAGCGGGATCTCCCAGTCCTGCATCACCTGCTGGTCCTCGATCAGCAGCTGGCCGTCCACGTAGGTGGCGTCGCTCTTCTCCCACGCACCCGGGCTGATGGCGCGTCGGGTGTCGCTGCCGACGAAGTCGGGGGCGACGAGGTCGAGGTGGTGCAGCTGCTCCACGAGCTCGTCGACGGCGCGGTTCGTCACCCAGTGACGCTGTTCCCCGCGCGGCGCGCCGATGTAGGAGGACCGCAGGAACTCGAGGGTGATCTCGACGTCTCGCAGCCGTCGGCGCACCTGACGCGCGCGCAGGGACCTGTCGGTGCTGTCGTCGTTCACGTGTCGGTCTCCAGCTGGTCGAGGATCGAGTCGAGCAGGTCGTGCAGCTCGGGGTCGGTGGACCGGGCGGCGAGGTGCGTGCCCAGGCGGCGCAGGACGTCGTTCTTCAGGGACACGGACGTGACGCCCGCGTCGGCCACGCCGTCGAGGTCCTCCAGGGCGCGGACGATCTCGGCGGTCTCGACGCGGACACCGTTGATGGACAGCTGGTCGTCATCGCGTCCGAGGAACGCGAGCGACCCGTCGCGGCGCACGCGGGCGAGGTCGCCCGTGCGGTAGACACGGCCCAGGGACGGGTGGTCCAGGTAGCGCGCTCGTGTGCGGGCGGCGTCGCGGTGGTACCCGAGCCCGACGCAGGCGCCGCCCAGCACGAGCTCGCCCCGCACGCCCCGCGGGACCGGCTGGAGGTGCTCGTCCAGGACGGCCGCGGAGGTGTTCGTGATCGGTCGCCCGATCGGCACGTCGCCGTGCTCGGAGGGGTGGAGCTCATGGGCGACGGAGCCGATGGTGGCCTCCGTGGGGCCGTAGAGGTTGAGGAACCGCGCCCCGAGGTCGAGCCGCGGGAGGAGGGCTGCGACCCCTGGGGTCAGCTCCTCGCCGCCCACGACCACGACCTCGAGCGCCCGCAGCATCGACGCGGCCGCTGGGTCGTGCGCGGCGTGCTCGAGCAGACCGCGCAGGACCCCGGGCACGAGGTCGATGGTGGAGACCTGGTGCTCGGCCACGGAGCGGCAGAACGCCTCCGGTCTCGCCTGCAGCGTCGGGTCGCCGACGACGGTCGCGCCGCCGAGCGTCAGCGGCCACAGGGACTCCCAGACCATGCTGTCGTACTGCGGGGCGGTGGTCCACAGCACGCGTCGGGCTGCTCGGGTACCCAGCTCCTGACTCATCCACGCGAGCCGGTTGAGGACGCCCCGGTGAGCGATCTTCACCGCCTTCGGCTCGCCCGTCGTGCCGGACGTGAACATCGCGTACATGGGCTCGTCGAGCGCGCCGACGAACGAGGCCGCGAGTCCGGACGGCGGGGTCGGGCGGGCGTGTCGAGGCACGGTGACGACGGTCCGCGAGCCGTCGAGAGCCGACAGGACCTCCTCGTCCCCGACGACGACCGGGCTGCCGATGTTCTCCAGGGCCCGCTCGAGTCGCGCGGCGGGCCAGTCGGGCGCCAGCGGGACGAACGCCGAGCCCGCCGTGTTGACCGCCAGCATCGCCGCGACGAGCTCGGGCGACGACGGGAGGACCACAGGCACCAGTGGCGGTACGGCACCGGCCTCGCGGAGCCGGCCGACGACGTCGGCCACGAGGTCGCGCAGCGCGCCGTACGTGACGGAACGGCCACCCGAGACCACGGCCGTCGCCTCAGGATGGTCCCGTGCACCGTCGAGGAAGGCCTCGGCCACGGTGCGGGAGGGGACGTCGCCATCGCCGCCCCCGAGCACCGAGGCGAGGTCGTCGGGCAGGTCGACGGGGTCGAGGCAACGTCGTTCCGGATCGCTGAGCACCGCGTCCACCAGGAGCGCGAACGTGGTGGCCATGCGCTCCGCCTCCTCCTCGGACACCACGTCGAGGTCGTGCACGAGGTGGATGCGTGGGTCGCCCGGCGTGGGCCGGACGACGAGGGTGAGGTCCATCGTCGACGTCGACTCCGGCAGGTCGAAGGCCACGGCCTCGAGGGTGTCGAGGCGCATGGTCAGCGGCTCGGCCGGCTCCAGCACGACCATCGTCTGGAACAGGGGGTTCGTGTCGGCGCTGCGACCGACGCCGAGGTCCCTGAGCACCTCCTGCAGCGGGACGTCCTCGTGCTGCTGCGCGGCGAGCAGCTCGCGGGCGGTGCTGCGCAGGTGGTCGGAGACGGTCGGGTTCGTCGGTCGGTGGCAGCGCACGGGCAACGTGTTGACGAAGAAGCCGACGACGTCCTCCGTGCCGGGCGGCCGGTTGGCGCTCGGTGCTCCCACGACGAGGTCGTCTGCGCCGCACTCACGTGCGAGGAACAGCGAGAACAACGCGAACCACCACTGGTAGGTCGTCAGGCCCTCGCGTCGCGCGGACGCCTCCGCGCGGCGGAGAGCGTCGGACCCGAGTGGGACGGGTCGGCGTGCGCCGCGCCCGCTGCGCTGGACTGCGGTCGTGCGGTCGACGGGGAGGTCGAGCGCGGTCGGCGCTCCCGCGAGGAGGTCGTGCCAGAACGTCCGCCCCGCCGTCCGCGCCGGGCCGGACGACCGCTCGTGGATCGCTGCGTCGAGGTAGCTGACCGTTGGCGTGGGCAGTCGGGGCGTCGTGCCGCGGGCGATGGCGGTGTAGGCCGAGGCGACGTCGTCGAACAGCCGGCCGAGGGACAGCTCGTCGACGGCCACGTGGTGCAGGACGAAGAGGATCCGGGTCCCGCCGCTGGCTCGGGGAAGGACGCCCACCCGCAGGAGCGCTCCGGAGGAGAGGTCGAACGGGACGTCGACGAACGCCTGCTCCCCGACGGACAGGCCGGACCGGTCGTCCGCGACGGTCGCGTCGACCCGGGTCACCGTCGTGGGGTTCTCGGCTGCTGCGCTCTCGACCACCTGCTGCTGCAGCGTGCCGTCGACCATGCGCAGTGCCGTTCGGAGCGCGGGATGCGTCTGCTCGACGGCGCGGACCGCCTGCTCCAGCACGTCGACGTCGACCTCGCCGTCGACGTCGAACACGAAGGGTGAGTGGTAGGCCCGGGAGCCCGGGGCGAGCTGGTCGAGCAGCCACAGCCGCTCCTGCGCGAAGGACGCGGGGCCGACGGAGAGGCCCTGGGCGACGG
Organism: Aeromicrobium sp. CnD17-E; assembly: GCF_024124745.1. Taxonomy (GTDB): domain Bacteria; phylum Actinomycetota; class Actinomycetes; order Propionibacteriales; family Nocardioidaceae; genus Aeromicrobium. The sequence goes on along the minus strand of NZ_JAMXRU010000013.1, from coordinate 32,640 downwards.
GCGCGTCCCGGCCCCCGGTGGTGACCGACGGCGCGTCCTCGGGCCCGCCGGTCGATGGACGCACGTCGCCGAGCAGGGCGGCGGTGCCGCGTACGGTCGGGGCGGCGAAGAACTGCTCGGCCGCGAGGTCGGTGGAGTACTGCGACCGCAGCCGCACGAGGACGCGGGCGAGGTTCAGGCTGTTGCCACCCAGGTCGAAGAAGTTGTCGTCCGGGCCCGGCAGCTGACCGAGCACCTCGGACCACACCGCCGCGACCTCGCGCTCGAGCGGCGTGCTGCCCGCACCCGTCTCGGCGGTCGCCGACTCGGTGCGCAGCGAGACAGGCACGACGACCGGCGTGCCGTCCCGGACGACCCGGTAGACCGAGGGGCGCTCGTGGGGCGCCAGGGCATCACGTGCCTGCTCCGCGGCGCGGTGCACGAGCGTGGAGTCGTCGTCGACCTGCGGCTGGTTGACGGTGCGGGGCGCCGCGTAGGAGCGCGCCACGGTCGCCAGCGCCTCCTCGGCCTCCGCCCGGTCCTGCTCCGTGAACAGCACCACGTCGAGGTGGTCGGGCGACAGCGGGTGCGGCGCGGCCTCGCACGAGAGTCCGAGCGCCTGCGCCTGCGACCGTAGCGTGGCGACGCCCGCGCCCCGCGGCAGGGCACGCGCCACGATGGGGGCGCCGGGCTGCACGTGCTGCTGGAGATCATGCACGGTGAGGTCCGCTGCGGCGAGCTCGCGGACGGGGCGGGTGGCACGAGGGTCGGCGTCGAGCTCGAGCACCGCGTCGTAGCGGAACAGCGACATCTCGTCGACGGTGTCGACGTCCTTGCTCCGCGTCGCCACCCGTACGGGCCTGTCGTCCAGCACGGCGAGGTCGTGGAACCAGCGCGGTGCCAGCTGCAGCTCGATCTCCGCGCCCGACCGTGCGCCCTGCGGGGAGAAGCCTGGTTGGGCGGCGAGCCAGTCGCGGTAGGCGGGGTCGAGGTCGAGGTTGCGGACGTCGCCGACCACGACGTGTCCCCCCGGCGCCAGGGCAGCGGCCGCGCGATCCAGCACGGCGCGCAGCTCGCGCCCGCCGCGCAGGTACTGCACGACCGAGTTGAGCACGACGACGTCGAAGGTCTCGTCCCTGATCGGCAGGCTCGACCGGATGTCGCCGACGTGGAGCTCGACCGAGGCGCGGACGCCACGCTCCCGGACCTGCGTCTCGAGGGTCTCCACCACGTCCGGGACGAAGTCGATGCCGACGTAGCGCTCGACGTGGTCCACGATGCCGTGCAGGACCATCCCGGTGCCGCAGCCCAGCTCCAGGACCCGGCGGGGCTCCAGGTCGAGCACCCGCGCGACGGCGGCGTCGCGCCACGCCTCCATCGTCGCGAGCGGCACGGGCGAGCCGTCCACGGCGCTGAGCCACGACGTCGCGTCGAGACCGAGAGGGTAGGACGTCCGGTCGTCGGCGTAGAGCGCCTCGTAGACGGGCCTCCAGTCGTCGTCACCGGGCGGGCTGGGCTGGAGGTCGGCGACCAGCGTCGTGACGCCGCCCTCGCGCACCGTGTGCACCCGGGCGGACTCGATGCCGTGGACCTGGCCGAGCACACGGGCGACGCCCTCGGGACGGACGGAGAAGCCGTTGACCGAGAGCGTGGCGTCGATCCGGCCGTGGTGGACGAGGGCACCGGTGGCGGTCTCGCTCACGCAGTCTCCCGTGGCGTACATGCGCCCGCCGGGCTCGACGGCGAACGGGTCGGGCACGAAGGCCGCAGCCGTCGCCGCAGGAGCCTGGCGGTAGCCGAGCGCGGCGACGTCGGCTCGCACGTACAGCTGGCCGCGCCCGCCTGCCGCCACCGGCGTCAGGGACTCGTCCAGCACGTAGCCCACCACCCCGGGAAGCGGGTGACCGAGCGGCGTGCCTTCCTCGGTGTCGTCCTGGAGCGTGAGGGGGCCCGCCGCGTGGGTCGTGATGCCGGTCTCGGTGGAGCCGTAGAGGCTGTAGAGGGCGGGGCCGGGCCCGCAGGTCTGCAGCCACCGCGCGATCGCGTCGCGCGGCACCGGCTCGCTCCCGACGCCGACCACCCGCAGGTGGGTCGGCGGGCGGGGGACCTCCCCCCGTTCGATGGCCTCGAGCCAGACGATCCACAGGGACGTGGGCAGGTCGACGACCGTCACCCGGTGGTCGCGCAGGTGCCGGTCGAGCCCGACGAGGTCGGTGCGGACGTCGTCGGGCACGGGAACGCTGCGGCACCCGGCGCGCCAGGTGGTGACGACCTCCTCGAGCGAGATGTCGACGGACGACGGGTGGAGCTGGAGCACCCCGTCGTCCGGGACGAGCCGCAGGTGGGTGGCCAGTCGCGTCGCCAGGCGCGCCAGACCCTGGTGCGAGCTGACCACTCCCTTCGGCTCGCCGGTGGTCCCCGAGGTCAGGGTCACGTAGGCCGCATCGGTCGCTCCTGGGGAGCGGGTGCCGGCGGTCCCCTGCGCCGCAGGGTCCGCGAGGTCGACCCGCAAGGGGCGGAGCCCGAGGTCACGGGCGCGGTCCTCGTCGGGCCCGCCCATCACGAGGGCCACGGCACCGCGGTCACGGCCCACCACACGTGCGTGTCGCGCCGGGGCCGCGTCGGGCTCGAGCGGCCGCCAGACCGCCCCGAGCCGCCAGGTGGCGAGCAGGGCCGCGGCGAAGTGCGGACCTCTCGTGCCGACGTGGAAGACCGGGTCGCCGGGCGTGACGCCGAGCGCCTCCAGCTCGTGCCGGACCCGCTCGGCGCGACGGTCGACGTCGGCGAAGCTCAACCGGCCGTCGACGCCGTCGACGGCGACCGCGTCGGGGTCGCGCTGCAGGGCCGCGGCGAAGTGCTCGACGACGGAGGTCTGGTCCACCATGAGGGGTCTCGTCTCTCGATCAGCGGGCCGACGCGGGCCGGATGTCGGTCCAGACGGACTCGACATGGTCGAGGCACGCCTCCTTCGAGCCGACGAACCCCTCGGCCTGCCAGCCGACAGGGAGAGGTCGGCTCGTGGGCCACGTGGAGTACTGCTCCTCGTGGTTGACCACGACGGCGTGCTCCTCCGGTGTCACGTCGGTGCTCATGTCAGACGTCCTCCAGGTCTCTCATCAGGGTGTCGAGTCGCTCGTGCGCCTGCGCGGTGTCGGCTCGCGTCGTCTCGACCTCGACCGGTCGGGCGCGGTGGGCGATCGCGGTGGCCGTCCGTCCGTCCATCACGTCGCGAAGCGTCACCGCAGCGACACCGTCGGCGGCGAGCGTCCACACGAGGCGGTTGGCCAGGAGCGAGTTGCCGCCGAGGTCGAAGAAGTCGCTCGTCGGGCCGACGGCGGGCCTCTCCAGGACGCTCGCGATACTGCTGGCGACGGCGGCCACGAGTGGATCGTCGGCCGGTGCGACGGGCTCGCGCTCGACGTCGGTGCGGGCCCAGCGGTCCTCGAGGGCACGCGCGTCGATCTTGCCGTTCGGGGTGAGCGGGAAGCTCTCGACCTCGTACAGCCTGGCGGGGAGCATCGCCGGGGGGAGGTGGTCCGCGAGGTGGCGGCGCAGGTCCTCCTCGGTGGTCGCACCTTCGCCGGACCGCCGCCAGTAGCCGAGCAGCTCCGCGTGACCTCCCGCGCCACGCGTCGTGACGTACGCCTGGGCGACTCCGTCGGCGGCGTCGAGCACGGTGCGGACCTCCTCCAGCTCGATCCGGAAACCGCGGATCTTGACCTGGGAGTCGCGGCGGCCGAGGTACTCCAGTGCACCGTCCTCGGTGTAGCGCGCGAGGTCACCCGTCTGGTAGGCCCGCTCGCCCGGTCCAGTCCCGCGGGCGTGGGGCACGAACGCGCGCGCCGTGGCGACCGGCATGCCCGCGTATCCCTGCGCGAGGCCGGGGCCGCTCAGGTACACCTCCCCGACGGCACCGGGGGGCACCAGTCGACCGTGGTCGTCCAGCAGGTGCACGCACGTGGCGCCGACAGGAGCGCCGATCGGGAGCCACGCCGGCCACGTGTCCGGGTCCTGCGCAGCGGCGTACATCGTCGCGACGTGCGTCTCGCTGGGTCCGTACTCGTTGTGGAGGCGAGCCGCCGGCACGGACCGGAAGAACGCGCGGAGGGCGTCGGTCACCACGAGCTGCTCGGAGCCGGACACGACGACCCGCAGGCTCGCGGGTGCGACACCCTGCGCCACGGCCCCAGCGGTCGCCTCCAGGAGTGCGGGAGCGGGCATGAACAGCCTCGAGACCTCGTGCTCCTGCACCAGACGCATCGTCTGGTGGACCGCGTCGCGCTGCTCCTCGCTGATGAGCACGAGCGTGCCGCCGGTCTGCAGCGTCCCGAAGATCTCCTGCGCGGACACGTCGAAGCCGAGCGACGCGAACTGCAGCGTCCGGTCGCCGGCCCCGATCCCGGGGTAGGTCCGCTCCTGCCAGTCGAGCAGGTTCCCCACCGCCTGGTGGGTCATGCGGATGCCCTTCGGTCGCCCGGTCGAGCCGGACGTGTAGGTGACGTAGGCGAGGGCCTCTCCCGCGGGCCTCCTCGCGACCTCGGGTACCGGGAGCGGCGCCTCGTCGAGGGCTGGGCGGTCGATGGTCTCGACGCCGAGCGCAGGAAGGACTCCGACGTCCTCGCCGGTGAGCGCCACCCGGACGGCGCAGTCCGTCACGACGTGACGCAGACGCGCTGCGGGATGGTCGAGCGTGAGTGCGACGTAGCCTGCGCCCGCGCCGAGGACGCCGAGGACCGCCGCGACCATGTCGGGCGAACGGGGCACGGACACCCCCACGACGTCACCGACGGCGACCCCGCGCGAGACGAGGGCGGCGGTCCACCGGGACGCCTGGTCGAGGAGCTCGGCGTAGCTGGTCGTCCGCCCCTCGTGCAGGACGGCCGGGTCGTCCGGCCGGGCGCGCGCCCAGCGCAGGATCGGCTCGTCGAGCTGGTGGGCGACCGGGCCCCGTCCGGCGTCCGGACCTCGGCCGAGGTCGAGCAGGCGGCGCTCCTCGGCGTCGTCGAGGAGGTCGATCTGGGCAAGGGGAGTGCCGGGCGACCCGGTGACCTCCCGCAGGAGGCGACCGTAGCGTCGCAGCAGCGACTCCGCCGTGGCGGTGTCGACGGCGTCGGCGCGGTGCTCGAGGTGCAGGCGCAGGCCCTCGTCCGTCGGCTCGACGAAGAGGGCGAGGTCGAACTTCGCCGTCCGCGTGGGCAGGTCGATCCGTCGTACGTCCGCGACGTCCTCGAGCACGAGACCGTCACCGGGGGGCTGCCAGGCGAACCAGACCGTGAAGAGCGGCCCGTCCGGCTCGCGGCCCGTGACCGCGCGCGCCACCTCCTCGTACGCCATCTCGGTCGAGGCCTCGAGCGCGGCGAAGAACGCGTCCCGCGTGGACTCCACGACGTCGTCGAACGTCCGGTGCCCCGGGAGGTGTGGGCGGACCACCAGGGTGTCGAGGAAGTAGCCCACGAGGTCGCCCGCGCCGGGACGGGACCGCTGCGCGAGGGGGGTGCCGACGGCGACGTCGTCGTGCTGGCCGTGGAAGGCGACCAGCGTCGCCCAGGCAGCGAGGTGCACGACGTACTCCGTGCAGGCGTGGGCGGCGGCCAGGTCGCGGACCGCGGCGCTGGTCGCGAGGTCGACCGTGGAGGTGGCGTGTGCGCCACCGACGTCGGGACCGCTCCCGCTCGTGTCGCGACGCGGGAGGTCGAGCCGTGCCGGCGGGTCCGCGAAGGCCCGTGCGCGTCGGGCGATCCGGTCGTCCCGTCCCGGACCACGTGCCTGGAGCTCCTCCTGCCAGGCGCGCAGGTGGGTGGGCAGGATCTCGTCGTCCGAGGGCGGCGCCGCGGAGGCCCCGTCGCGGTAGCACCGGGCCACCTCCTCGAGCACGAGGTCCATGGACCAGTCGTCGAAGACGAGATGGTGCACGACGACGGCGAGCACGTGGCGGTCCTCCGCCTCGAGCAGCAGCGCTCGGACGGGGAGGTCGTGGGCGAGGTCGAAGGGCCGGTCCGCCAGCTCGTCGAGGACACGATCGACCTCGTGCGCGTGGACGCGGCGCCGCTCGACCCGGGCCCCGGTGCCGGGCTCCGAGGCCCACCCGAACGGACGACCCCCCTCGCTGCGCACCCGCATCCGGAACGCGACGTGGGCGTCGAGGACGGTCTCCACGGAACGGACCAGACGGTCGGGGTCGAGGCCGTGCCCGATCGCGTAGGCGAAGGGCACGTGGTAGGCCGCGCCCCGGCCCAGCGAGTCCTGGATCCAGATCCCCTCCTGGCCAGGGGTGAGGGGGATCGTCGTCATCGAGGTCCTCCGGAGGACCAGCTCATCGGCTCGATCCGACGCGCCGCTCCAGCGCGTGGTCGGGGACGGCCTCGAGCGGGTCGACGTCGCGGGCGGCCACGAACTCCGGACGGGGGTCCTCGACGGTCGCCAGCGCGTTCTCGACGCTGTTGTAGGTGAGCACCACCATCCGGCGGTCGAAGGGCGACAGGTTCGACGACGACGCGTGCAGCAGGAGGCTGTCGAACATCACCACGGTGCCGCGCGGCCCCTTCGGTGCCACCATCTCCCGGCCGGCGAGAGCGGCCTCGAGCGTCGCCGGCGTGATCTGGTGGCGCAGCGTCGAGGACAGGGTGTCCGTCCACGAGGTCCCGGCCCGCGTCTCGGTCGAGACCTGCCCGCCGCGGTGCGACCCGGGCACGAACGTCAGTGGTCCGTTGAACTCCGTGACGTCGTCCAGGAAGAGGGCGAAGTTGACGGCACGGGGCCGGGGCATCCCGTCCTCGAGGTGCCAGAAGGTGAAGTCCTGGTGCCACTCCCAGTGGTCCCCGACGAGCGCGCGCTTGGCGTTGATCTTGAACTGGTGCACGTAGACCGGGCCGCCGAGCACGTCCTCGGACAGGCTCAGGAACCGCGGGAGCCTGACGAGGTCGGCGAAGACGTCGCTGACGAGGTGGCCGCCGTGGTGACCCCGCACCGTCGTGCCGTCCGACTCGAGGATGAGCGCGGGTGACGGCGTCGCGACGAGGTGCTCGAACTCCGTGACGAGCACGTCCACCTCGGCGGGTGCGAGGTGGTCCTGGAGCACCACGAATCCGTCGCGGTCGTACGCGGCCTGGTCGAAACCGGTCATCGAAGTCCCCCCCCGGGATGCATCGGTCGTGACGACCCTAACACCGCCCGTGGACGGCAGGACGCCAGTGCATCGCCGCCGCCACGACACCGTCGCGTGCGCCCCAGCACCCCGGCAGACGGGCCGGGAGCGACGTTCGGAGGTCGGCGTCGAGGGTGACCTCGAAGGTGCCGTCGAGGTCGAGGTGCACGGTCGCGTCCTCGAAGCCCAACCACCGCCGTTCCAGGGGGAACCAGACCTTGTAGCAGGCCTCCTTGGCGCAGAACAGCAGTCGGTCCCAGGGGACGGAGCCGTCCTGGTCGGCTCGTTCGGCCAGGTGGCGACGTTCCGCCGGCGAGGCGACCACCTCGAGCACGCCGGGTGGCAGCGGCAGGCTCGGCTCGACGTCGATCCCGAGCCCCCGGACCTCCCCGGCCTGCGTCACGGCGCAGGCCGCGTAGTCGTCGCAGTGCGTGATGCTGCCGACCACGGGGGTCGGCCACAGCGGCTCGCCCTGGTCGCCTCGCGGGAGGACGGGCACGTCCCGGCCGAGCTCGGACAGGGCTGCGTGCGCGAGGAGTCGTCCGGTGGCCCAGTCGTCCCGGCGCCGCTCCCCCGCGCCGGGCACCTGACGGCGTTCCTCCTCGGCCAGGAGGTCCCACGCCTGACCGGTCGTGCCGGACCGTCGCGTCTCGTGGACCACCACCTCGTCCGGCAGCAGCGACGCGACGAGCGGGGTCACGGCTCGACCCTGCGGACGGCAGGTCGGCGGGGACGGTCCACGCCGACAGGCTAGTCGGCGCCAGTGCGAGGATCGGGCCCATGACCCACGTCCGTCCTGCGGTGCTCGCCGACGATGCCGCGCTGCTCGGTCTCGACCTCGCGACGTGGAGCCCGCGGTGGTCGCCGGGCGAGCCGCCGGCCCGCGACACGTTCTTCGGCGAGCGCAACGGCGGTCCGGGCGGCTTCCTCGTGGCCGAGCGGGACGGTGCGGTCGTCGGCTACGTGGCGCTCCACCCGGCGGGCGGCCTGGCCACGCACGCGCACGTGCGCACGATCGACGGCCTGGCGGTGGACCCGTCGGCCCAGGGCCGGGGGATCGGCGAGCTGCTGGTGCGCGCGGCCGTCGAGCGGGCGCGCGCCGTGGGCGCCGCGAAGGTGACGCTGCGGGTGCTGGGCACGAACCCGGCGGCGCAGCGGCTCTACGAGCGCTGCGGCTTCGGCGTCGAGGGGGTGCTCGTTGGCGAGTTCCTCATCGACGGCTCACCCGTGGACGACACGTGGATGGCGCTGCACCTGCGCTGACAGGCACCGCTCAAGGCGCCGCTCAGATCGTCTGGGCGACGACGTCGAGCTCGACCGGCACGCTACGGGCGCTCGACCCGGCGCTGATCCACAGCCCGACGGTGCGGGCGGCGTCGGGCTCGCTGGGGATCCACTCCGCGATCCACGCGGCGACGGCGCGGTCGGCGGTGCCAGGCCAGACGCGGTGGACGGTGACACGGGCGGGCGTCTCGAGGACGGGGAGGTCGACGTCGGGATCGATCTCGACGACCACCTGGCCGTACACGTCGGCGGGCAGCAGGGCCAGCGCCGACTGCAGCACCACGAGGTCGTCGGCGCAGCCGGCGAGCAGCACGTGCTGCAGCGGGACGCGGCGACGGTGGGACCTCATGAGGTGAGTATAGGCTTACCTGCGCCGTCTGAGGCAAGGGTTGCCTATCTCACACGAGCGGTTCGGTTTGCTTGTGGCGCGGATTGCGTCGCTTCCGACCGTCGTGGGCGCGGGGCTGCGTTGGTGCGGCCGGTACGGGGCGGGGGCCTCCGCAGGGGCCTCGACCGGATGACCCCAGCGCCTCGACCGGGCCTGGGGGCTGCCGCTGCGCTGTTCCCTCGTCGGGCGGTGACTTCTCCACCGAATGGACCGGTCGGCCGGGGTGCGCGGTGTGGTTTCCACCCTCTGAGCGCTGGGACGGTGGAGGAGTCGCCACCCGGGGCGGGGATTCGGTGGAGGACGCACCATGGCCCCGGCATGGGTGGCTCAGCAACCGCAGCGGCCTCTCTGAGGTTGCAGATCCACCGATGGGGGCGAAGGCCGGGACGGCCGACCACGCGGGGCGCGCCTGCTCCGTCGCGGCCTTTCGGAGACCGCCCCCGGCACCGGCCGCACCAACGCAGTCCCGACCCGAAGCTGTCGACGGCGCCGAGGGCAGACCGCGGCCGAGGACGCAGCGAGCCCGGCCCGCGCGTGGCGGACCGGGCTCGACGACCGGGCGATCAGGCGGCGATGTGCGCCTGGAGCAGCCAGCGGTCCTTCGTCAGGCCGCGCTCGATCTCGATGGCGACGTCCTGGCTCGACAGGTCGATGTCGTCCAGGCCGGTGATCGCGGTGCGGATCGTGACGAGGGCGGCGTCGATCTGGGCGACGGCCTGCGCGACCGTGGTCTGCCAGGGCTGGAAGCCGTCGGACAGCGCGGGCAGCGTCGACTTCGCGGCGACGGTGGCCAGACGCGAGTCGAGCGGCAGGCCGAGGGCGACGATGCGCTCGGCGGCGGTGTCGGCGTAGTCCTGCGCGTGGGCGACGAGCTGGTCGAGCGTCTCGTGTACGCCGGCGAAGGCGCTGCCGCGCACGTGCCAGTGGGCCTGCTTGCCGTCGACGACGAGGGCCTCGAGGTCGTGGACGACGGGGGTGAGGAACTGGGCGACGCCGGCCGCGATCTCCGACGTGGTCGCGAGGGCCGAGGGGGCGTCGGTGTGGGTGGTCGAGGTCATGGTGCACGTCCTTCTCAGTCAGGGTCTCTGATCTCTACAACGCACATCGTTCCCAAGAATTCCATCGTGTGCAACGTAGATCAGGCTCGCCTCACGGAGCCCAGGCTTGCCTCGCCCGCCTGGAACGACGGGCGAGACGAGCCGTACGGAGCGCTCAGCCGACCGGCAGGTCCTCCCGCGGGCGGTCGCGCTCGTCGGCCGCGGACCGACGAGCGCGGGCGGCCAGCACGAGGTCGAGGAGCAGGAACACCGCCAGGGAGACGCCCAGCAGCGGCACGAACCACCCGACCGCCAGCGTCACCAGGACGACACCGACGAGCACCCCCGGCGAGAGGCGTCGCCACGTGCCGGGTGCCGGCGCGCGCCCGACCCGGGCCGTGCCGCGCGTGGGACGACGCTGCCACCACGACCGGTAGCCGAGCAGCGTCACGGCGATCAGCCCGAGCGCGACCGCGGCCAGCACCAGCTGGTTGAGCAGCCCGAACAGCACGCCGACGTGGGCGTCGATGGTCCAGCGGGTGAGCTTCGCCGCCAGCGGCTCGTCGGCGAAGCGGATCTCGTCGACCACGGACCCGTCACGCGGGTCGACGGCCACGGAGTCCAGGCGCGTGGGCGCGCTGCGCTTCTTCTCGGCGACGGTCCACGCCGACGCGTCGTCGACGGGCGCGGTGAGGAGGAGCGGGTCCTGCAGCCCCGCCGCGCGCGCCGCCGCGAGCACCCCGTCGACGCCGACGCCGCGGCTCACGACGTCGTCGGAGACGCCCGACCCGGGTCCCCCGTGACCCCCGTGCGCACCGTGGCCCGACGACCCGCTGTCCTCGCCGTCGAGCGACGTCGTCAGGGTCGTGCCGGTCCAGGAGAGCGCCGTGCGCACCTCGGCCACGTGCTCGCCGGCGAAGCGTGACCAGGTGAGTCCGGTGGCCGACAGGAAGAGGGCACCGAGGGCCAGCCAGACGCCGAGGGTCGCGTGCCACGACAGGGTGCGGCGGCGTCCCGTCGCCGACTGCTCCGGCAGCAGCAGGCGGCGTGCGCGTCGGTCGGTGCGCCGCTTGGTGAACCAGAGGGCGAGGCCGCCCAGCACGACGACCCAGAGCCAGCTGGCGGCGAGCTCGCTGTAGTAGCGCCCGACGGTGCCGAGGTGCAGGTTGCTGTGCAGCTCGTTCAGCCAGGCGCGCACGCCCAGCCACTGGCCGTACTGACGCTCCTGGCCGAGCACCTCGCCGGTGTAGGGATCGACCATGACGGCGCGGTAGGAGTTCTCGGGCACGTCGGCGTCGGTGAACACGACCCGGGTGCTGCTGTCGGGGGTCGCGGGCGGCCGGATCTCGACGAGGGTCCCGTCGGGGTGCGCCTCGCGGGCGACGGCGAACTGCTCCGAGAGCGGCAGCTGCGCACCGCGAGGCTCGACGGTGAGCTCGTCGGCGTAGACGGCGCGCTCGATCTGCGGTGCCGCGGTGTAGACCAGCCCGGTCACGGCGGCGACGAGGATGAACGGCGCGACGAGGACGCCGGCGTAGAAGTGCAGGCGCAGCACGAGGGGCTTGAGCTGCGCCCAGACGCCCGGTCGGGCGTCGGTGGTGGAGGTCATGGTGGTCCTTCGCAGGAGAGGAGGTCAGGTGAGGAGGGACTGGCCGAGCTGCTCGCCGCGGCGGGCGCCGGGCAGCACCGCGAACACGGCGGAGCCGATCGGGGTGGTCCACTGGTTGAGCAGGTCGAGCTCGGCGAGCCGACGCTGGAGGGGTACGAACTGCGCCTCGAGGTCGGCCTGGAAGGACACGAAGACGAGGCCGGCGTCGGTCAGCTCGCCGGCTGGCGGCGGGTCGTCGTAGTTGTACGGCCGGCGCAGGATGCGCTGACGACGGTCCTTCGTCCTGGCCCGGCGGACGTGGGCGAAGGGGTCGATGACCTCCAGCCCGTTGGCGTCGAGCGCGTCGAGGTCGGGGTCGTCCTCGAGGCGTCCGCCGGTGAGCGGCCGCCCGTCGTCGAGCCGGCGCCCGATCGTGCGCTCGCGCGCAGTCCGGTCGACCTCGTCCCACGTGTCGAGCTCCATGCGGATGCGCCGCACCACCATGGTCGTGCCGCCGTCGAGCCAGGCCGGACCGTCGGGCGTGGTCGTGGCGCTGCGCCACACGAGTGCGTCGTGGTCGGCGGGCCGGGGGTTGGCCGTCCCGTCGACCTGGCCCATGAGGTTGCGTGGCGTGCGGTCACGCCCGAGTGGGCCGCGGAAGCCACGCTGCACCCACCGGACGGTCGTGAACGTGCGTGCCTCCTTCGTGAGCAGACGGAGGGCGTGCGAGACGACGAGCTCGTCGTCGGAGCAGATCTGCAGCAGCAGGTCGCCCCCGCTCCACCGGTCCTCGAGCCGGTCGACGGTGAAGTCCGGCAAGGGACCGAGCCACGACGGCACGGCGACGCCGGCGGCCTCGACCGCGCCGGGCCCCACGGCGAGCGTGACGGTGAGTCCGCTCGGGCGCAGGGCCAGCTCGGGCTCGGTGTCGGCGAGGCCCGCGCGTCCCGCCGTCAGACGCTCCACGTCGTCGGTCCAGATGGCGAACAGCCGGCGGAGGGCGTCGGCGTCGACACCGTCGCGGAGGTCGTAGGCGACGAGCAGGCCGTGGTCCTGCGGCGGGGTGACGACGCCGGCCTGGTGCGCCCCACGGAACGCGACGGTCCGCGTGCCGGGGTCGGCGGCGGGCGGTTCGTGGGCCACGGCCGACGCCCCGGCCGCGCCCACGACGACACCGGCCGCACCGACCGAGCCGGACGTCAGGAGCGCCCGCCGCGAGAGTCCGCGACGCGGCTCACCCATGGTCGCCGTGGTCCGCGTGCTCGCCGGTGTCCCCGTGGTCCATGTCCCCGTGGTCGGTGCCGCCCTGGTAGTCCTCCTCGGCACCGGAGAAGGAGCGGGCCGGAGCCGTGAACGACATCGTCGAGTCGTCGGAGAACCGGATCGTCACGCGCACGTCCTGCCCGGGCTCGACCGGTCGGGTGAGGTCCATGAGCATGATGTGGTCGCCGCCGGGCTCGAGCGTGTGGGTCTTCCCGGCGGGGACGACGATGCCGCCCTTCTTCTGACGCATGACCATCTGTCCGTCCTCGTCGGTGGCCATCTCGTGCAGCTCGACGCGGCCCGCGACGCCGTCGGTCGTGGCGGAGACGATCGTGACGTCGCGGTCGGCGGCGTTGCGGAAGGTGCCGAACGCGGCGGTCATGCCGGAGTCGGCGGCCTTGACCCAGGGGTCCTGCACCGAGACGGTCGACGCCTGGGTGGCGGTCGAGGCGTCGGTGGAGGAGCCGCAGGCGGTCAGGCCGACGGCGGTGACGGTGACGAGCAGGAGGGTGGTGAGTCGCTTCATCGGGTGTGGTCCTTGTCGGAGGTCGGGGTGGTGCGGGAGCGGCGCACGAGGACGACGACGGCGGCGAGCAGCACGAGGGCAGCGAGGCCGCCCAGCGCGTACGCGCCGTAGCGCGACGTCGAGGAGACGTCGGTCGCCGTGCGCTGGGTGGGTGCGGCGGTGGCCGGGGTCCGACCGTCGCCGAGGGAGAACGCGACGACGCCGTCGACCGGGTGTCCGTCGGCCGACACGACGCGCCAGACGAGCGTGTAGCGGCCGTCGGGCAGCGTGGTGTCGGGTGCGTCGGCCAGGAGCCGGGTGCCGTCGGCACGAGGCGTCAGCGTGGCCACGGTGTCGCCGTCACGGCGCAGCACCATGGCAGGGCTGATGTCGCTGACGGGCTCGTTGAAGCGCAGCTCGAGCTGCTCCGGCAGGGCCTGGACGGTCGAGCCGGTCTGGGGGTTGGAGCCGATCAGTGCGCTGTGCGCCGACGCGGCGAGCCCGGGCAGCAGCACGAGCAGGCCGGTGAGCAGGCACAGCAGCACGGACCGACCCCGGAGGGTCGGGTGCATGGGTGTCTCTTCCGGGAAGGGGGTGGATCGGTGGTCAGACCGATGCCGGGGGTGCCCTTCCGGGAGGCAGCGCGATGCGCGCGACGGCGTGCAGCGACGACGTCGTCGAGACGAGGAGGACGGTGCGCGGCGCAGGCGTGAGGACGCGCCGGATGCGCAGCGCCCGCAGGGCGAGGTGGTCGAGGATCGACAGGAGGGCGCGCTCGGCGCGGGGGACCACGGCCACGAGGAGCGCGGCGGCCAGGCCGTGGGTGAGCAGCATGAGCGTGCCGCCGCCGCCCATGGCGGGGTGCTGCGCCATCGACACGCCGTGGACGGCGCCCTGCGTGAGCAGGAAGGCCGCGAGGAGCGTGCGAGGGGTCCAGCGCTGGCCGCTCAGCATCCACGCGAGCGCACCGACGCCCACCGTGATCGCACCCAGCGCACCCAGCGAGGGCGCGGCGCCCCCGGCGGCCTCGTGCGCCCCGACGCCGAGGCCCGTGGTGAGCGCGCCGACGAACGCAGCACGGACCGTACGGGCGTGGCCCGAGGTCAGGCGGCGGTCTGCGCTCACCGGCACACGGTACTACGCGTCGTCGTAGACGAGCGAGGGTCGTGGCCCGGCTAACCTCGACGTCAGTCGAAGCGGCGCAGGCGCAGGCTGTTGGTCACCACGAGCACGCTGCTGGCCGCCATCGCGACGCCGGCGATCATGGGGTTCAGGAGGCCGGCGACGGCGAGGGGCAGGGCGGCCACGTTGTAGCCGAAGGCCCACACGAGGTTGGTCCGGATGGTGCGCAGCGTGGCCCGCGACAGCCGCACCGCGACGACGGCCGCCGAGAGGTCGCCGGAGACGAGCGTCAGGTCCGACGCGGCGATCGCGACGTCGGTGCCGGTGCCCATGGCGATGCCCAGGTCGGCGGCGGCGAGGGCCGCGGCGTCGTTCACGCCGTCGCCGACCATGGCCACCACGCGACCCTCGGCCTGCAGCCGCTGGACCGCGCGCAGCTTGTCGTCGGGCGTCACCTCGGCCTCGACGTGCTCGATCCCGACCTCGGCGGCCACGGCGTCGGCGACGCGGCGCGCGTCGCCGGTCAGCAGCACCGGCTCGAGCCCGAGGTCGCGCAGGTCCGCGACCGCCTGCCGCGACGACGGCCGGACCGTGTCTGCCACCGTCACGGTGCCGACGAGCCTGCCGTCGGCCTCCACCACGATCGTCGTGCCGACGACGTCGGTGGGCTCGACGTCGTGCCCGAGCCACGACGCGCGGCCGGCGCGCACGCGGCTGCCGTCGACGACGCCGCTCACACCCCGGCCGGGGTGGTTGACGAAGTCGTGCACGGGGAGCGGCTGGTCGACGAGGGCGGCGACGGCGCGGGCCACCGGGTGCTCCGACGCGTGCTCGACGCCGGCCGCGAGGGCACGCAGGCGTCCGACCTCGACGCCGGGCGCGGGACGCACGTCGACGACGCGCATCTCGCCCGTGGTGACGGTGCCGGTCTTGTCGAGGACGACGGTGTCGACGCGGCGGGTCGACTCCAGCACCTGGGGACCCTTGATGAGGACGCCGAGCTGCGCACCGCGGCCGGTGCCGACCATGAGGGCGGTCGGCGTCGCGAGCCCGAGTGCGCAGGGGCAGGCGATGATGAGCACGGCCACGGACGCGACGAACGCCTGCGTCACGGTGCCCCCGAGCAGGGCCCAGCCGAGGAACGTGACCACGGCCAGGGCGATCACGGCGGGCACGAACCAGGCGGCGACGCGGTCGGCGAGCCGCTGCACCTCCGCCTTGCCCTCCTGGGCCTCCTCGACCAGCCGCGCCATCTGCGCGAGCCGGGTGTCGGCGCCCACGGCCGTCGCGCGGACGACGAGCCGTCCGCCCACGTTCACGGTCGCGCCGGTGACCGCGCGACCCTCGTCGACCTCCACGGGCACGGACTCGCCCGTCAGCATCGACTCGTCGACGGCCGAGGCCCCCTCGACGACCTCGCCGTCGGTGGCGATCGTCTCGCCCGGCCGGACGACGAAGTGGTCGCCGACGCGCACGTCGTCGACCGGCACGCGCGTCTCCCGCCCGTCGCGCAGCACGGCGACGTCCTTGGCGCCGAGGTCGAGCAGCGCTCGGAGCGCGGCGCTCGACTGACGCTTCGCGTTGGCCTCGAGGTAGTGGCCGAGCAGCACGAACGTGGTCACGACGGTCGCGACCTCGAGGTAGATCTCGTGTGCCCCACCGCCGGTGAACGACCACTGCATGCGCATGCCGATCTCGCCGGCGCCGCCCAGGAGGAGGGCCCACAGCGACCAGAGGTACGCCGCGCCGACGCCGACCGAGACGAGGGTGTCCATCGTGGCGGCGCGGTGGCGCAGGTTCGTGGCGGCGGCGCGGTGGAACGGCCAGGCGCCCCAGGTGACGACGGGGGTTGCCAGGGCGAGGGCCAGCCACTGCCAGCCGGGGAGCTGGGTCGCCGGCACCATCGACAGGACGAGGACCGGGAGGCTGAGCACGCCGGAGACGAGCGCGCGTCGACGCATGGACGCCGCCCCGTGGAGACCGTCACCGTGAGGACCGCCCGTGTGGTCGTGACCACCGCCGTGGTGCTGGTGCGGCAGCGTCGCGGAGTAGCCGGTGGCGGCGACGGTGTCGAGCAGCACCTGGTGGTCGGTGCCCTCGGGCACGCGCACGGTCGCCTTCTCGGTGGCGTAGTTGACGCTCGCCTCCACGCCGTCGAGCCGGTTGAGCCGCTTCTCGATGCGTGCTGCGCAGGCGGTGCAGCTCATGCCGTGCACGTCGAGCCGGACGGTCTCCTGGCCGATGACCTGGTCGGTGTCGTGGTCGGTGTCGTGGGTGCTCACGGTGGCCTCCTCAGGCCAGGGCGTACCCCGCCTCGGCGACGGCCTCGCGGACCGCGTCGGACGAGGGGTCGCCGGTGACGGTGACGTGGGAGGTGCCGCCGGCGACGAGGTCGACGCTGACGTCGGTGACGCCGTCGAGGGCCGTGAGCTCCTCGGTGACGGCGGCGACGCAGTGGGCGCAGGTCATGCCGGTGACGTCGTAGGTGGTGGTCATGCTGGTCCCCTCTCGGGACGGGGTCGGGTGGGTTCGGGTCAATTCAGGAGCGGACGAGTCGGGCGATGGCGTCGGAGGCCTCCTTGACCTTCGCGTCGGCCTCCGGCCCGCCCGCGCGCGCCGCGTTGACGACGCAGTGGGCGAGGTGCTCGTCGAGCAGCTTGAGCGCCACCGCCTCGAGCGCCTTGGTGGTCGCGCTCACCTGGGTGAGCACGTCGATGCAGTAGGTGTCGTCCTCGACCATCCGGGTGAGGCCGCGGACCTGGCCCTCGATGCGGCGCAGTCGCGCGAGGACCGCCTTCTTGTCGTCGGAGTAGCCCGGCGCCTCGGGGTGCTCGGGCGTGGCGCTCATCCGAGGAGCCCCTTCATCTGGGTGATCTCGGCGGTCTGCGCGTCGATGATGGCGCGCGCGAGCGCCTTCGCGCGGGAGTCCTGGCCGTCGGCGATCTCGGTCCGGGCCATCTCGACGGCGCCCTCGTGGTGCTCGACCATCATCTCGAGCCAGAGCCGGTCGAAGGTCGCGCCGTCGGAGTCGGCGAGCCGATCCATCTGGTCCTCGCTCATCATCCCGGTCATCGAGTGGCCTGCGTGCTCGCCGTGCCCGCTGGGCACGTCCTCGCCCCAGCCCTCGAGGAAGCCGGTCAGCTCCTCGATCTCCGGCTTCTGGGCGGCGCGGATACGGGTGGCGAGGTCGGTGACGTCGGCGGAGGCTCCGCGGGCGGGGTCGAGCGCGAGGTCGCTCATCTCCACGGCCTGCTCGTGGTGCGGGATCATCTGCTGCGCGAAGGTGACGTCGGCGCCGTCGTGGCCCTCGTCGCTGGTGTTGGGCGAGCCGCAGCCGGCCAGCAGAAGGGCCGAGACGGCCAAGACGATGGCGAGGAGGCGTCGGTTCATGTCTTCTGTATACCCCTAGGGGGTACGGGTTTCAAGTCGTAGCCGTTTGAGGGAAACGTCCCGGACCCGAGCGACCGGCGTGGTGGAATGTGCGCATGCCCGACGCCGTCGACGGTCCGTTCCGCCCAGTCCTGCAGGACCACCAGCCGGTCGAACCGTCCTACAACGTGTTCTCCGGGGTGTTCCCCGCCATCATCGGCGGCAGCGTCGGCACGACGCTCGGCATGCTGGCGATCGCGCGCCGGCTGCGGGTGTCGCCTGCCGTCCAGGCCGCCATCGTCGGGATCGGGGTCGTCGGGGTGGCGATCGGTGTCGCGCTCGCGCTCGGGACGACGCTCAGCAACGCCGTGTCGTTCCGCGCGGGCGGGCTGGCCGCCTTCGCCGGCCAGCTGCCGCTCCTGCTGCGACCCTTCCGCGCCTGGCAGGCGCGCGGCGACGACGTGGCGTCGTTCTGGGGAGTCGGCGTCGCGGCGACGATCGCCGGCCTCCTGGCGACGGTGGTGATCGGTCTCTCCGTCCCGGGCATCCGGGACACGCTGTGACGAGCGAGTCCGCGCTGGCGCGCGCCGAGCACTGGCTCGAGGTCGGGCGCCCCGAGCGGTGCCTCGAGGAGCTCGCGCGGGCGGGTGCGGAGCCCGACCCGCACGGGTTCGCCCTGCAGGCGATGGCGCTACGTCAGCTCGAGCGGTGGCAGGAGTGCGTCGACGTCACGGCGCGTGGTCTGGCCCTCGCCCCCGACGACCTCGAGCTGCGCTTCCAGCGCGCCGTCGCCGTCGAGCAGCTGGGCGACGTCGCGCAGGCAGAACGGCTCCTCCTCTCGTGCCTCGAGGCGCAGCCTCGCCACGTCGTCCTGCTGACCGGCTACGCGTCGCTGCTGCTGCGCCACGGACATCCCGACGAGGCCGAGCGGGTGCTCACGCGAGCCGCCGCGGAGGCACCGGGCTCGCCCGACGTCGAGATGGCCAGGGCCCGCCTGCTGATGGCCCGGCGGCGCGACGCGGACGCCGTCGAGGTGGTCCGCCAGGTGCTCGCCCAGGACCCCACACGTGCGGATGCCTTGTGGCTGCTGGGCGCGCTGGAGCACGAGCGGGGTCTCAGCAGGCAGGCGGCACCCCGTCTGCGCAGTGCCGCGCTCAGCAACCTGGACGACCGCGAGCTCGCGAGCGGAGCGCGGGAGGTCGGCCGCGAGGCGCGCTGGTTCGCCTGGCCGCTGCGGCTCGTCCGACGTCTCCCCGACGCGGCGGTCGTGCCGGCCCAGCTCGGTGTCGTCCTCGCCGCGGCTCTCCTCCTCGGCTACCGTCCCACCCAGGCGGCCGGCGCGGTGCTCCTCGCGGCCTTCCTGGTCTTCGTCGCATGGTTCTGGGTCGCCGTGCTCGTCAGTCGTGCCGCCAGCAGGAGGAACCGATGACCGATCCGAGGATCGACGCGCTGCAGGCCGCCGTCGCCGCCGACCCGACCAACGTCGCGCTGGTGGGGCTCCTCGCCGACCTGCTCGTCGACGCCGGTCGGATCGACGAGGCGGTCACGCTGCAGGCCGGCCTCATGGCCGCCGGCGACCTCGGACCCGAGGACGCCCTCGTGCTCACCCGGCGCGCCCTCGACGTCGACCGGCTCGACGTGGCCCGTGGCGCGCTGGAGGTGGCACGCGGGGGTGGACTGGTCGAGGGCCTGGCCGAGCTGGAGGCCTCGTTGCAGCAGGCGATCGCGCGGCGGGGCGTCGCGCTGGACGCCGGTCCCGACACGGCGCCGAGCCTGGCCGAGGACGTCAACCTGACCTTCGCCGAGGTCGGTGGCATGGACGACGTGAAGAAGCTGCTGCACCGGATGATCATCCTGCCGTTCGTCCGGCCCGAGCTGTACGCGAAGTACAACCGCAGCGCCGGCGGCGGTGTGCTCCTCTACGGGCCTCCGGGGTGCGGGAAGACTCTGCTCGCCCGGGCGATCGCCGGGGAGTGCGGCCTGCCGTTCTTCTCGGTCGGCATCGACGACGTCGTCTCGCCCTTCCAGGGCCAGGCCGAGCTGAACGTCTCCGAGATCTTCTCCCAGGCGCGCGACCTGCGGCCGGCGGTCGTGTTCATCGACGAGATCGACGCCATCGGCTACGCGCGTCAGCGGGCGCAGGGTGAGATGGGCCGCCGGCTCACCAACGCCCTCCTGCAGGAGCTCGACGGCGTCGGACGCTCGACCGAGGGTCTGCTCGTGCTGGCGGCGAGCAACGCCCCCTGGGACGTGGACAGCGCGCTGCTGCGGCCCGGCCGCTTCGACCGTCGCGTCTTCGTGCCGCCGCCCGACGAGGCGGCGCGCGAGGCGATCCTCGACGTCAGGCTGCGGGGTGTCGAGACCTCGGGCGTGGACCTGCGCGCGCTCGCGCGAGCCAGCGAGCTGTTCACCGGTGCCGATCTGCGCGCCACCGTCGAGCGTGCCCTGGACGAGGTGATCGAGACGGTGCTCGACACCGGCGAGGAGATCCCCGTCGGCCAGCAGCACCTGACGTCGGCGTTGGCGCAGGTCACCCCGTCGGCGCTGGACTGGCTGGCGCGGGCGCGTGACTACGTCGAGTTCTCCAACGCGAGTGGTCAGTGGGCGGACGTCGAGTCCTACCTCGGCCAGCGTGCCGTGCGGCGGCGGCTCACGGGTCGTTGACGTGGACGACGAGCGCACCCTGGCCCTCGCCTGGCACTGGTTGCAGACCGACCGTCCCGACCGCTGCCTGGAGGTCCTCGACGGTGCCGACCCGACCGACCCGCAGGTGCGACTGCTGCGGGCGTGGGCGCTCTCCGGGCTCGAGCGCTGGGCCGACGCCGAGGCTGCCGCGCGGTCGGGTCTCGCGGACGATCCCGGCTCGGTCGAGCTGCGCCGCGTGCTCGCGCACGCGCTCACCGGCTCCGGGCGTCTGAAGGAGGCGGCCGAGGTGCTCGCCTCGACGGTGGCCGACGCCCCGGAGGACGTCGACGTGCGCGCGCAGCTCGCGGCCAACCTCGTCGCCCGCCGGCTCCGCGAGGAGTCGCAGCGGGCGGTCGAGGCGCTCGCCGCGCTCGAGCCGGGGTCGGCGCGCGTCGCCCGGCTGCGTGCGCACTGGCACCTGGAGTTCGGACGTCGCGAGGACGCCCGGCGTCACGTCCTGGAGGCACTCGAGGTCGACCCTGCCGACCCGCAGGCCCGAGCAATGCTCGGCGAGCTGACGGCACGGTCCGGCGACGTGGCCGGAGTCGGCCACCTGCGTCGTGCCGCGCTCGACGACTTCGGTGACCGGTCCACCGTCGCCCGGGCCCGCCAGGCGGGCGTGCTGGACCGCTACCCCGGGCGTCTGCTGCTCCCGGCGTTGCGCGTGCACCCGGGCTGGGCCGCAGCGGGCTGCTTCGTCCTGCTGTGGGTGTCGGCGCGGGTCTTCGTCGTCGGCGACGCGGTGGTCGGCGGGGCGATGCTGGCGGTGACCCTGCTGCTGGTCGGGTGGCTGGCCGTGGCCCACGCGGTCGCCGTCTGGGTCCTCGACTGATGCCGAGGTCTAGGCTCGCCCCATGAGCGACCTCCCCGGACTCGACGGCGTGCTCGGCGTGGAGCACGTCGAGCTGACGGCAGACAAGGTGGTCGTGCGCTTCACGATCACCGAGAAGCACCTGCAGCCCTTCGGCATCCCGCACGGCGGAATCTACTGCGCCGTCCACGAGTCGACTGCCAGCGTGGCCGCGCAGATCTGGCTCGGCGAGAAGGGTGTCGTGGTCGGCACCAACAACTCGACCGACTTCATCCGGCAGGCGAAGCTGGGCGACACGATCACCGTGACCGCGACCCCGATCCACCGCGGCCGCACCCAGCAGCTGTGGCACCTCGACTCCGTCGGCGCCGACGGCCGGCTCGTCGCGCAGGGCCAGGTGCGCCTGGCCAACCTCGACCAGCCCGTCCCGCCGGAGGCGCTCGCCGCCTTCACGGGGACGACGACCGGCTGACCGTGCGCCGCGCGCCGTCCCCGGCCGAGGCCGACGCCGTCGGGCGCGCGCTGACCGAGCGGTTCCTCGACCCAGCACGGTGGAGCATGCAGGCGCCGCCCGAGGGACGGTGGGACGAGAGCACCCGCAGCATCCTGATCACGTCGTACCTGGGACACGCGCTGGAGCCGCCCTGGGCCCTGCGGCTCAGCGACCGCACGGCCCTGGGCCTGCCCTGGAGGCGGCGCCGCTGGTGGCAGCGCGACCTCCAGGACCTCGACCGTGTGACGCTCGAGATCAGCTGGATCGTGAACGAGGAGTTCGCGGTCGACGACCGTCTCGCCGTGGTCGTCGTCTGAACGGGGCCGTCCACGACCCGGTAGTCTGGGGTCGTCGGCGCGACTGGCGTTGAGGTGGACATCCACCAGGGAGCCCGGCACCGCATCGACTGCACCACCCGACAAGGGACCGTTCGCCTGGGCCCCGCGTCAGCCCCCACCACGCTGACCGGAGGAATCCCCCATGATGATGACCGTGAACGCACTCGCCACCCAGACGCCCACGACGCTCGACGACGCCGACGTGAAGGTGCTGCTGCTCGAGAACATCCACGCCGACGGCCGCGACTTCCTGCGCGGCAAGGGCTACGACGTGCAGACCAACGCCGGCGCGCTCGGCGAGGACGAGCTGATCGAGGCCATCCAGGGCGTGCACCTGCTGGGCATCCGCTCCACCACCTACATCACGCCGCGGGTGCTCGACGCCGCCCCTGACCTGATCGCCATCGGCGCGTTCTGCATCGGCACGAACCAGATCGACCTCGAGGCCACGACGCAGCGGGGCATCGCCGTCTTCAACGCGCCCTACTCCAACACGCGTTCGGTCGTGGAGCTCGCGATCGCCGAGATCATCTCCCTGGCCCGGCGTCTGCACGAGAAGTCGACCGACATGCACCGCGGCGTCTGGAACAAGTCGGCGGCCGGCAGCCACGAGGTGCGCGGTCGCACGCTCGGCATCGTCGGCTACGGCAACATCGGCAGCCAGCTGTCGGTCGTGGCCGAGGCGCTCGGCTTCAAGGTGATCTTCTTCGACATCGACGACAAGCTCGCCCTCGGCAACGCGAAGCGCTGCTCGACGCTGGAGGAGCTGCTCGCCGAGGCCGACGTCGTGACGCTGCACGTCGACGGCCGACCGGGCAACGCCGGCCTGTTCGGCGACGAGCAGATGCGCCTCATGAAGCCGCGCGCCCTGTTCCTCAACCTCAGCCGCGGCATCGCGGTCGACACGAGCGCCCTGCGCGCTCACCTGGAGTCGGGGCACATCGCCGGCGCCGCGCTCGACGTGTTCCCGGTGGAGCCGAAGCGTCAGGGCGACCCGTTCGAGTCCGAGCTGCGCGGCATCCCCAACGTGATCCTCACGCCGCACGTCGGCGGCTCGACGGAGGAGGCCCAGCAGGACATCGGCCGCTTCGTCGCCTCGAAGCTGCGCTCCTACGCCGCGTTCGGCAGCACGTCGCTGAGCGTCAACTTCCCGGAGATGAACCTCCCGGCCGACGACACGCGCTGCCGCCTGGCGCTCGTGCACGAGAACGCTCCCGGCGTGCTCGCGCGGATCAACGGTCTCCTGGGCGAGCACGACGTCAACATCGAGGCGCAGTCGCTGTCGACGCGCGGCCCGCTGGGCTACGTGGTCACCGACGTCGCCGACGCCGTGCCGTCGGAGGTGCTCACCGAGCTGGCCGAACTGCCCGAGACGGTCCGGCTGAGGCTGCTGAGCTGACCTCGTGCCCGCCGCGCCGGTCCGCCTTCGACCCAACCTGATCGACCACTTCTACCGAGGTGGTCGGCGGATCGCGGACCTGCGCGGCGTGGTCACGACGTCGCCGCGCCAGCCCGAGGAGTGGATCGCGGCGACGGTGTCGCGCGACGGCCACGCCACGCTCGGGCTGTCCTCGACCGAGGACGGCACCGTGCTGCGCGACCTCGTGGCGGCCGACCCGGTCGGCTGGACCGGCACCGCGGGCGCCTGGCCCGGTGACACGGGTCTGCTGCTCAAGCTGCTCGACGCGGGTCAGCGGCTGCCCGTGCACGTGCACCCCGACCGTGCGTTCGCCGCGCGGCACCTCGATTGCCCCTACGGCAAGACGGAGGCCTGGCTGGTCCTCGACGCCGAGCCGGGAGCGGCGGTGCACCTCGGCTGGGACCGCGACGTCGACCCGGCCGACGTGGTCCGGGCGCGCGACGAGCAGGACGGCGCCTGGATGCTCGAGCGCATGCACCGGCTGCCGGTGCGACGAGGCGACGCGTTCCTGGTGCCGGCCGGCACGCCGCACGCGATCGGTGCGGGGGTCTTCGTGGCCGAGGCGCAGGAGCCGACCGACTTCTCGATCCTGCTGGAGTGGTCGGTCACGACGTCGACGCGCGACGAGTCGCACCTCGGCCTCGGGTTCGACCTCGCCATGCAGGCGCTGGGGCACGAGGCGATGACCGCCGACCGGCTCTCGTCCGTCGCCACCTGGACGGACCTCGACGGGCCGACCCGTCCGCTCACGTCGCTGCTGCCCACCGAGGCGGACCCGTTCTTCCGCCTCGACCTCGCCACCGAGGGCGCGGAGCTCGACGCCGGCTTCGCGGCGCTCGTGGTGCTCGACGGCACCGGGGAGCTGGTCGTGGACCACGGCTCGACGTCGCTGCGGCGCGGCGACGTGCTCGCCGTCCCTGCCGCGACGGGCGACTGGACGGTGGCGGGCGACGCGCGCGTGCTCGTCGCCCGCCCCGGCGTCAGTCGAGGCTGAACGGCGGGTACTCGTCGGTCAGCAGCAGGTAGTACGCGCCGACCCGCTGGCCCCACCGCAGGTACCCCACGACGAAGTCGCGCAGTCCACTCGGCCAGTGGGCGGTGAAGAGGACGGCGAAGAAGCCGATGAAGGTCAGCACTGCCGCCGCGATGCCGAGGAAGTACAGCACGAAGAAGTGCGGGATCACCATGATCGCGCGGAAGAAGATCGTCAGCCGGCTCCGTCCCTCGACCTGCGGCTCGACGTCGAAGCGCACGTGCGGGTCGCGGCCCGGGTCCGTCGTGTCCGCCGCGAAGGCGAACGGCGGGTAGGTGCCGTGCAGGAAGTAGTAGAAGGCGGTCAGGCTCGCGTTGTAGCGCAGGTACATGGCCGAGTAGTTGAGCAACGCCCGCGGCACCTTGCCCAGGACCACACCGCAGAACCACGAGGCGATCAGGACGAAGTACAGGGGAACGGTGAGCACGACGAGGACCACGAAGTGCGGGAGGAGCAGCAGCCAGTGCACGAGTGGACGCCAGCGCGCCACGCGGTCGGGCAGGTCGTAGGTGAGGGTCGCCGGGTAGGCGGGGGCCGGGGGCCCGGCCGCGGCTGCAGGCTGAGGGGGCAGGGTGGTCATGGGCGTTGCCTTTCCTGAGGTCAGGCGAAAGGTACCGCGAGAGCGCCGAGCGTCTCAGCACATCCAGCATCCAGCTTCAGGTCCGCCAGCTGGTCGCCCCGCGTGCTGCCGCGGTTGACGATCACCACCGGGGTGCCGAGCGCGGCGGCCCGGCGGACGAACCGCAGACCGCTCATGACCTGCAGGCTCGAGCCCAGCACGACCAGGACGTCGGCGCGCGCCACCAGCTCGAAGCAGTGCTCCACGAGGGGCTTCGGCACGGAGTCGCCGAAGAACACGACGTCGGGGCGCAGCCGTCCGCCGCACACCAGGCAGGGCGCGACCACGAAGTCGCTCGTGTCGTCGAGCTGCACGTCGCCGTCCGGTCCGTGCACGACGGTCTGGGCGCTCCAGCCCGGGTTGAGCCGGTCGTGCCGCGCCTGCACCGCCTCGCGTGGGGTGCGGTCGCCGCAGTCCATGCAGACCACCCGGTCGACCCGGCCGTGCAGGTCGACGACGTCGCGGTGGCCGGCGCGCTCGTGCAGGCCGTCGACGTTCTGGGTGATGAGCCCGACGAGGCGGTCGTCGCGCTGCCACTGCACGAGCGCGTGGTGCGTGGCGTTGGGCTCGGCATGGCCCATGCGCGACCAGCCGAGGTGCGCGCGGGCCCAGTAGCGCTGCACCGCCTCGGGACTCGACCGCAGCTGCTGGATCGTCATGGGCGTCGGCACGACGAGCCGGTCGGGGCCGCGATAGTCGGGGATGCCGGAGTCGGTCGAGACGCCGGCGCCCGTGAGCACGAGCGACCGTCGCCCGTCGAGGAGGTGCGCGAGCCGGTCGACGTCGGCGCTGCCGGGCGTCCTCGAGCCGTTCACCCGTCCAGCGTAGGTCGGGGCACCGCGGTGTTCAGGTCGAACGTCCGTCCGGAGGGAAAACCGGAGTTTCCTGCCAGGTCCGGGGATGACGGGTAGGGTCGCCGCCATGCCGACCGCCCGCAGGCCCCAGCAGCAGCGGTCCGTGGCGATGCGTGAACGCCTCCTCGAGGCGGCGTACGCGAGCCTGCTCGAGGGTGGCTACGGTGCAGCGACCGTGGGCGACGTCCAGCAGCGTGCTGGGGTCGCCCGGGGCACGTTGCTGCACCACTTCCCGACCCGTGACCTGCTGATGGCAGGGGTGCTCGAGGACGTCGTCGACCGGCGGCTCAAGCTGTCGGCCGCGGCGGACGACGCGTCGGCGCCGGCGGGGTGGAACGACGTCGTCGACCTCGTGTGGACGGAGCTCCGCTCGCCCGCCTTCGCGGTGCTGCTCGAGCTGTGGGTCGCGGCGCGCACCGACGACGACCTCCGGGAGGCGCTGCTGCCGATGCAGGAGCGCATCTACGAGACGGTGCACCGCAGCGTCGTCCGGCTGGTCGGACCGTCCCACCCCCGCGGACCGATCCTGGTGCAGTTCACGATCAACCTGCTGACCGGTGCCCACCTCGCCGGCATCCTGCGGTCGCGCTCCGGCACCTCCTCGGTGGTGGAGGCGTGGAAGCACGCGCTGCGCGAGCTCGCCGCCCCGCCGCGTCGAGCGTAGGGCGTCGCGGCCGCCCGATCAGGTCGACGGGAGGGACTTCTCCAGCTTCTTCGCCAGCTGTGCGTAGCCGCGCCCCGCGTAGAACGCGTGGGCGCCGTGACGGTCGAGGGCCGACGCCACCGTCAGACGCACGCAGCCCCGTGCGTCGGCCCACTGCTCGACGACGTCGACCAACGCACCTCCGGCGCCCGCGCGACGATGCTGGGCGCTGACGACCAGCGCCGTCAGCTCGGCCACGGGATGGTCGAGCTCGTAGGGCCAGAAGGTGTGGGCGGCAGCGAATCCGATCACTTCTCCACCGGGTCGGGTGACCGCGACCCACGCGGCGTCGTCCGTGCTCGGTCGCTTCCGCAGGCGCTCGGTGACGCGTCCGACGGTGGTGGGGTAGCCCAGCTCGCCGAGGAGCACGGCCACGTCTGGTGCGTCGTCGACGCCGACCTGCCTGCACCACATGGGCCCAGGCTACGACGGTCGAGGCCCCGGCATCGACCCTCAGCCGCGTCGGCTCCACGCGACGGCGGCCGAGCCGAGGGCGACGAACACGAGGGTGAGCACGACGCACGTGACCGCGACGGTCCCGGCGCCCAGCTCGCCGGCGTCGAGGAAGCCGTAGGGCACGGGACCGGTGGTCGTCGGGGTCAGGGTGAACGTCGGCCGGACGACCTCGGCGCGCGTGAGCGTGTAGGCCAGCCAGACGACCGGGAACGCGAGCCCGCCGAGCGCCGACCACGCGAGGTGGGTCCGGGGCCGCAGCGCGACGAAGCCGATCACCGTCAGCAGCGGCACGACGTAGTGGAAGGCCTTGTCGAACCACCACTCGGCACCGGAGAGGTCGACGTTGCCCGCCAGGACGGTGGCGTAGACGACGCCGGTCACGGTGATGCCGGTGAGGCTGGCGAGCCGCAGCATCCCGAAGGCCCGCCCACCCCGGTCCGGTCGCAGCGCGAGGAGGGTGCACGTGACGACGACGAGGATGTTCGACTCGATGGTGAAGTAGCTGAACAGGTTGACGAGGTCGTCGCCTCGTCGAGCCGACACGATCGTCTGCCCGACGAGCGCGACGAGTCCGACGACGGCGGTCAGGGCGTGCCAGGTGCGGGTCACGGGACCACGCTAGTCGCGTGAGGGTCGGTCGCTGGGCTGCCCCAGCGCGACCGTGCCGGTCACGCCGACGACGGTGTGCCCGCCGACCCAGACGGTGCCGTCGACGACGTCGACGTGCACCCGGCCGCGGCGGCCGAGGGCGGTGCCCTGGGCGGCGACGTAGTGCTCGGGCAGGACACCGTCGGCCACGAGCCACTGGGCGAGCGCGGCGTTGAGGCTGCCGGTCACGGGGTCCTCGCCGACGCCGCCGGGGAAGAACGCGCGCACCTCGAGCTGGACGTCGGAGCCGTCGGCGTGCAGCCCGGCCAGCCCGACCTTGTCGTGCGCGCCGGACGCGCCGAGCAGGTGGGCGCGCGCACCGTCGACCCCGAGCACGAGGTCGGCGTCGCGCAGCAGGAGGCCCATCCAGCCCGGGCCGTTGTCGCACCAGTGGGCGCTGACGACGTCGGACGGCCCCAGGCCGAGCGTGGCGACGACGGCGGCCACCTCGGCGGGGTCGACCGGTCCTGAGCGAGCACGATCGGGGGCGGCGAACGCCAGCCGATCGCCGTCGCGTCGGACGCGCACGAGCCCCACCCCGCACTCCTGCACCAGCGCGTCGTCCGAGCGAGGCGCGCCGCCGGTCTCGAGCCAGGCGCGTGCCGTGCCGAGCGTCGGGTGGCCGGCGAACGGCAGCTCCCGACCGGGCGTGAAGATGCGGACGCGGTAGTCGGCCGCCGGGTCGGTCGGGCGGAGCAGGAACGTGGTCTCGCTGAGGTTCGTCCACCGGGCGAAGGCGGCCATCGTGGCGTCGTCGAGGTCGTCGGCCGCGTGGACGACGGCGACCGGGTTGCCCAGGCCGAGCGTGTCGGAGAAGACGTCGACCTGGTGGAACGGCAGCATGCTCCGACCCTAGGCGAGGTCGATCAGCTTCTGCACCGTGGTGAGGTTGCGTCCGGTGCCGTGGTGCCCGAGGAGTCGCTGCACGCGCGCCGGCGTGATCCGGGAGCCGGCCACCCCGTCGCGGTAGCGCACGTGCAGGTCGCGACCCAGCACCCGGACGTCGTCGCCGCGCCAGTCCTCCGCCTCGAACGCGCGGACGGCGTCGGGCGTCGGCTCGTCGAGCAGGAAGTAGACGTGCGAGAGCTGGGGCTTGTCCACCTCGAAGGGGTGGTCGGCCAGGGCGGCGCGCAGCTCGTCGGGCGAGCGTGACACGACCTCGCGGAAGAACCCGAAGCGCGCCTCGATCGCCTGCTCGAGGGCGCGGTCGAAGACGGCGGGCTCGGTGGGTGGCGTGCACAGCAGGTTGCCGGAGGCGATGTGCGTGCGGACGTCGCTCGCGCCCAGGTCGGTGGCGAGTGCGCGCAGGTCGGCCATCGGCAGGGTGGCACCGCCGACGTTGACCGCGCGGAGCAGGTGGACCCTCATGTCCTCAGGATGGCAGCGACCGCCGACAGGGCGGGACGCTGCGAGACCCCGCACCGGCGTCCGGTGCGGGGTCTCGGGGTCACTGGTCAGGCGCGCGCGCGGACCTGACGGTAGACCAGCAGCGCCACGATGGCGCCGACGATCGACAGGATGAAGCCGCTGGTGTTGAAGTCCAGCACGTTGCTGCTCGAGAAGAGCGCACCGATGAATCCGCCGACGAACGAGCCGACGACACCGAGCAGGATGGTGGCAAGGATGCCCATCGAGTCGTTGCCGGGGACGATCGCGCGGGCGAGGAGGCCGGCGACGAGGCCGACGATGAGGAGCCAGATGAGTCCCATGACAGTTCCTTTCGGTTGGGTACCGGACGGATCGCGCCCGGTACCTCCACGCTAGGGATTCTCAGGAACTTCGCATGTCGAGCGCCTTGACAGCGCGGGCCGCCACGCGGTCGGCGTAGGCGTGCGTGAGGGGCGCGGTGCCCTGCTGCCAGCGGTGGAAGACGGGCGCGACGAACAGCTCCATCGCCTCGAGCGGGTCGACGTCACCGATCTGGCCTGCCTCGCGCGCGACCGCGAACCGGTCGGCGAACGTCGCCAGCTGTGGCCGGAAGATGGTCTCGAGCACCTGGTCGCGCAGGCGCGGGTCGAGGAGCGTCTCGACGCTGAGGGCCCGCAGCAGCGCGTCGTAGGTCGGGTCGGCGAGCTCGTCGACGATGGCGCGCAGGACCGCGCCGAGGTCGGTGCGCAGGTCGCCGGTGTCGGGCAGCGCGTAGGCCGACTGCTGCCGGTTCTGCTCGGCCAGCGCCTCGACGACGACCTCGCCCTTCGACGTCCACCACCGGTAGAGCGTGGCCTTGCTGACCCCCGCGCGACCGGCGATGGCCTCCATGGTGAGCCGGGCGTACGGCACCTCGACGACGAGGGCGAGTGCCGCGTCGAGGACGGCGGTACGGGCGCGGTCGGACCGGCGCGAGGGCGAGGCAGGCACGGGACCATGCTACCGTGATGAAACGAAACGTATCGTTCAGTTTGAGAGGAGCCGGCCATGGCCCACGTCGTGATGGCGAGCATCCCCGCGCCCGGCCACGTCAACCCGCACGCCGAGGTGGTGCGCCGCCTCGTCGAGCGGGGGCACCGGGTGAGCTACGTCCAGGAAGCGTCCTGGGCCGCGCAGGTCGAGGCGCTCGGCGCGACCTGCGTGCCCTACCCCTCCGTCCTGGCCGACCACGCCTTCGACGACCAGGCCGACGCCGTCGACCACCTGGCCCTCTTCCAGCGCGAGTACGAGGCGATGCTGCCCGCCGTCGAGAGCCTGCTCGACCGCGACCCGGCCGACCTCGTGCTGCACGACATCGCCGGCGTCCCCGCACGTCTCCTGGCGGTCGAGCGTGGCGTGCCGGAGCTGCAGCTGTCGCCCACCTACGTCGCCTGGCAGGGCTACGAGGACGACATGGCAGAGTTCCTGGACGGCGTCCGCGCCGACCGGCGGGGTCAGGCGTACCTGGCCGACGCCGCACGGATGCTGGCCGACCACGGCGTCGACGCGGACCCGCTCCTGTGGGTGGCGCACCCGGCGCGCAGCGTCGTGGTCGTGCCGGAGGCCCTGCAGCCGTACGCCGATCGGGTCGACCGTGACGTGTACACGTTCGTCGGTCCGGCCGTCCGGCGCGCCGACCCGACGCTGTGGTCGCCGTCGGACGACCGTCGGCTGGTCCTGGTCTCCCTGGGCAGCGCCTTCACCCGCCAGCCGGCGTTCTACCGCGCCTGCCTCGCCGCGTTCGCCGACCTGCCCGACACGCGGCTCGTGCTCCAGGTGGGTCGCGACGTCACGGTCGAGGAGGTGTCCGGTGGGACGCCCCTTCCCGCTCACGTCGAGGTCCACCCGTGGGTGGCCCAGCGCGAGATGCTCGAGGTCGCCGACGTGTTCGTCACCCACGCCGGCATGGGCGGGTCCAGCGAGGGCCTCGTGACGGGGACGCCGATGATCGCCGTGCCGCAGGCCGTGGACCAGTTCGAGAACGCCGACGCGCTCGTGTCCCTCGGCGTGGCCGTCCGGCTGGACACCGCCGACGCCACCGTCGACGCGCTGCGTGACGCCTACGCGACGGTCACGTCGGAGGCGGTGCGCGCACGGTCGCGCGAGGTCGCCGCGCAGCTGGACCGGGCGGGAGGCGCCGCGCGTGCCGTGGAGATCGTCGAGGAGATCCTGAGAGGATCCACATCCTGACCTCATCGTCTGCTCATCGACGGCGCCTAGCGTGGAGGTCATGGATCTCAGCACGCTCCTCGCCCGCCCGGACGCCGTCGTCGACCTCGTGGTGAACACGGGGGCCCGGCAGGGGGCGACGGCGCTGGAGCGTGCGACGCGGCTCGTCGGTGACCGCGCCGTCGTGCGCACCCACGCCGTCCACTCCGGCGCCGAGCTGGTGGAGACGCTCGACCGCGTCGCGGCCGACGCGCCGCAGCTGCTCGTGGTCGGCGGCGGTGACGGCACCGTCTCGGCGGCCGCGGCTCGCGTCGCGGGGACGTCGACGGTGCTCGCGGTGCTGCCGCTCGGCACGGCCAACGACTTCGCCCGCACCCTCGAGATCCCCGCCGACGTCGGCGCCGCGGTCGCGTCGGTGCTCGACGGCGAGGTGGTCGACGTCGACCTCGGGCGCGTCGACGGGCGCGCGTTCGTCAACGTCGCGTCCATCGGTCTGTCGGTCGCCGTCACCGAGCGGCTCACCCCGGGCCTGAAGCGTCGTCTGGGACCCGTCGCGTACCCGGTGGCCACGCTCGGCGCGTTCCGCCAGCACCGTGGCTTCGCGGCCCGCCTGGAGTTCCCCGACGGCGACCACGACCCGGTCGAGCTGACCGACCTCCTCCAGCTGGCGGTCGGCAACGGTCGGCACTACGGCGGCGGCAACACCGTCGCGCCGAACGCGTCGCTCGACGACCACCTGCTCGACGTCTACGCCATCGAGCGCGGCCGGCTCGCCGACCACGTGTCGATCGCGCGGCTGCTCAAGAGCGGCCGGTTCGTCGAGCACGAGCGGGTGCACCACCTCACGACCCGCAGGGTGCGGGTAGTCACCGACGTGCCGCTGCCGGTGAACCTCGACGGCGAGATCGCCGCCACCACCCCCGCCGAGGTCACGGTCGAGCGCAACGTCCTGCGCGTCGCCGTCCCCCGCGGCAGCCGCGCCGCCCGCCTCGACGCCGCCGCCTGACCCGCCGTCGCCGCTACTCGACCAGGAGTATCCACCGCTGGTCGAGTGCCTCCACGAGCGCCAGCGAGGGGAGGTGTATCGAGACCACTCTGGGCTGTCGCTGGGAGCCGGTTCGCGCTGATCCGTTGCCGGGTGGTCTCGATACGCAGCGACGAGCTCGCTGGCGCTCGCCGTCGCTGCTACTCGACCAGCAGTATCCACCGCTGGTCGAGTGCCTCCACGAGCGCCAGCGAGGGGAGGTGTATCGAGACCACTCTGGGCTGTCGCTGGGAGCCGGTTCGCGCTGATCCGTTGCCGGGTGGTCTCGATACGCAGCGAC
>NZ_JAMXRU010000139.1 GCF_024124745.1 Aeromicrobium sp. CnD17-E | reverse complement strand
GAGTCCGCCGAACTCCTCGGGGATCGTCAGGCCGAAGACGCCGAGCTCCTTGAGTCCCTCGATGATCTCGGTCGGGTACTCGTCGTCGTGCTCGAGCTGCTGGGCGACCGGGATGATCTTCTCGTCCTCCCCAGCCCGCAGGGCGGGCGCGCCCGACTGGCTGAGCTGGTCGTCGCCCTGGACACGGCAGTGCGCGGCAGCGACGCGCGCTGACCTGCCGCATCCGCGTACAAGCGGATCGCGCGCTACGCGTTCTCCTCCTCGCACCTACTGAGGTCCTGGTCGGGTCCGTCCGACCTGCCCTCGACGCGCGCAGGGTGGGGAGGAGCGCGACGGCACCGGGACCGCCGCGCCCTTTTCGGAGCAGGGACCCACCGATGACACCTCACGAGATCGGCGACCGGTCGACGCACCAGGCCGCCAGCGCGGACGGCGGCGAGCCGTCATGAGCAGCCTGGTCAACGAGCAGCCGGCGCCCACCGCGGGCGTCGTGCCACTCCCGCAGCCGCGTCCCGTGTGGGTGGGGTGCCTCTGGCAGCACGACGGCGACCAGGTGAAGGAGACCGTGCCCGCCTGGGCCACGCACCGGTCGGGGACGTTGATCCTCTGCGACTTCTGGGACCCGAGGACCGGCGACGAGCGAGCCCACTGGATGGAGGCGTCGTTCGTGCGACCTCGCCCGATCCGCACGCGCACCCCGCAGGTGCGCCGGCACCCGGCGGCAGCGCCGAGCCCTCGCACCGTCGTACCGGGCACGCCGCGACCGCGGTCGCGGGAATGACGCAGGCGCCTGCGCTCGGGCCTCAGCGCTCCGAGAGCCGCTTCGGGTCGGCACCGGGGAGCCCGGCGAAGGCCTGCGCGACGTCGAGCCAGTGGTCGGCGTCCGCGCCGTCGGCCCGGACGTCGACGTCGTCGCGGTGCCGGCGCCGGGTCGCGAGCAGCGCGAAGTCCCACGCGTCGCCCGTGACCCGCTGCTCCGCGCCCTCCTCGCCCCAGGTCCACGTCTCGCCCGACGGCGCCGTGAGCTCGACCCGGACCTCGCTCGTCGGCGGCTCCTCGCCGCGCATCACGTAGGCGAAGCCGCGGGTGCGGACTCCCAGGTGGCAGACGTGCCGGACGCGGTCGGTCCGGGGCACCTCGATGCCGAACGTCTCCGCGACGTCGTGCGCGTGCGCCCACGTCTCCATGAACCGGGCCGACGCCATCGACGTCGGGCTCATCGGCGGGCCGAACCACGGCACCCGCTCGCCGTCCGGCACGGCACGCAACGCGTCGGCGAGGGCCTCGCGGCCGGCGCGCCAGGCGTCGAGGAGCATCGGCACGGGCTTCGCGGCCCAGGTGTCGGCCGCGTTGTCGACGTACCCGGTGGGGTCCTGCGCAGCCTCCTTGAGCAGCGCGCCGAAGGCCTCGGCGTCGGTGACCGCCGCGAGCGACGTCTCGTCGGTCCAGGCCAGGTGGCCGACCTGGTGGGCGACGGTCCAGCCCTCGGGCGTCGTGACGGCACCCCACTCCTGGATCGGGAGGTCGTCGACCCAGCCGTCGAGCTGGTCGCCCTCGGCGGCGAGGTCGGCGAGCACCTGCTCGAGTCGTTCCCGTGGGCTCGTGGATGACATGTCAGCGCTCCAGTCCGGTGTCGAGGGTGACCGCCCACGCGTCGAGCACGGCGGCCCGGCGTCGGCTGTCGTCGGTGAGGGTGCCGGCGAGCCCGAGCCCGCGCAGCAGGTCGAGCGTGGCCTGGACGAGCTCGCGGTTGCGACCACGGTGCTCGTCGACGTCGAGCAGCTCGAGGGCGTACGCGTGCGTCTCCCGACCCACGCGACGCTCCAGCGGTGCGACCGCCTCGCGCAGGTCCGGGTCGGTGCGGGCGGCCACCCACAGCTCGAGCGCGGCGAAGAAGACGGGCGACGTGAACTGCGCGGCCAGCACGTCGAGGACGGCACGTGTCCGCCCGACGTCGGGCAGCGTGCGTACCGCATCGGCCATCGCGTGCCGGCGACGCTCGGTGAGGTGCTCCACCGCCCCGACGACCAGCGCCTGCTTGCTCGGGAAGTGGTGCAGCTGCGCGCCGCGGCTCACCCCGGCGCGCTGCGAGACGACCGTGGTCGACGTACCCGACCAGCCGAGCTCCACGAGGCACTCGACCGTCGCCTCCATGAGCCGCAGCCGCATCGCCGCGGTGCGCTCGGCCTGCGGCGTCCGGGTCGTCGTCACGGGAGCATCATGGGCGCATGGCACACAAACAGGCAAGTCTGACGGTTAGTTCGGGACCTGAGTTCAAGGGCCCTCGTGCGAGAGTCCAGGGACGGCTGTCTCGCACGCGGCTTGTCACGGGCGCAGGCCCCGCGGGGGCGCGGATCGAGAACCACGCGGCCTGTGCGGGCATCCCGAGCAGTCGCCTCCCTCAAATATCTCATCCGCCCCGACGGAAGAGTCGTGCTCGCCACCGACTGCCGGGCGCCTTCTCAACGACGTGCATCGCACCCGATAGGCGCCTTCGAAGCACTGGTTGCGGCAAATCAACTCCCTCGGGGATAGTGATCCCGAAGTCGCCGCACAGCTCCGCGAGCGTCGACCAGTCCTCAATCGGGGTGTCCAGCCCATCGTCCCGAAACACGCCATACATCTGAGCCTGCTCAAAGAGCGACACCACTTCCTGCGCCACGCGAGAAGCGATGACGACGGCATCCGGTTCTTGACTCGGGACGAAAACCCCTTGTTCAACTCCCCAGTCGACGACATCCGCGACGCGCACTCGAGATGTCGTCATCAGTACCTCGCAGCCCCTTGCTTGACCCAGTTCGGACACCATCATCCGTGATTCGCGTGACACCGTCTCCCGTGACGACGCCGAGAGACTGGCGATTCCCCCTGCGCCAGCACGTGGCTGAAGGGTTCATCGCTCCGACCACCATCGGTCGGCCCGGGCTCGGTTGGCGGAGTGGGCTCCCGCTTCTGTTCAGCTCACGCGGACTGCCGTGGTCACCGTCCGGCTTGGGATTCGTGCCCTCTGTGCTCTCTGCAGCCGACGTGGCACACGTCTCGTACGTCCTGCCCACTTCTGGCTCGCGGCAGGGTCGAGGATCGGTACGCTGCGACGCACCCATTCTTCGGAGGACCCATGAGCGACGAGACGCCCACCAGCCCCCCGCCCCCGCCCGCACCCGACGGACCGGCGACCCCTGACGCCACCGTCGAGCAGCCCGCCGCACCCGAGGCCGCACCGGCCGCCGGTGGCGGGAACGGCAAGAAGATCGCGCTCGGCATCGGCGCGGTCGTCGCCGTGGCCGCCGTCGGCGGAGGCGCCTACGCCTGGACCCAGCTGTCCGGAGGCGGCGCCCAGCCCCACGACGTGCTCCCGGCCGACACCATCGCCTACGTCCGCCTCGACCTCGACCCGTCGGCCAGCCAGAAGATCGACCTCTTCCGGCTCGCGCGGCGCGTGCCCGAGCTGTCGCAGGAGCTCGGCATCAAGGACGAGGGCGACGACCTGCGCAAGATCGTGCTGCAGGACGCGCTCGAGGGCTGCGACGACGTCGACTACGCGAAGGACGTCGAGCCGTGGCTCGGCGAGCGCATCGGCCTGGGCGTCGGGCCCAACCTCGAGGACGAGGAGGAGTCGCTGCGGATCGCCGTGCAGGTCACGGACGAGAAGGCCGCGAAGGCCGGCATCGGCAAGCTCTTCGCGTGCAGCGACGCGGAGTTCGGCATCGGCTTCCTCGACGGCTACGCCATCGTCACCCCCACCCAGAAGAGCGCCGACGCCGCCGTGAAGGCCGCGTCGACGAAGTCCCTCGCCGACGAGGCCGACTTCACGCGCGACCAGGACGCGCTCGACGAGCAGGGCGTCCTGTCCGGCTGGGTCGACGTGAAGGACGGTCTGGCGGCGATCAAGGAGGCCGGGATCGACGACGTGCTCGGGCCGGACGCGGCCGACCTCGAGACGGTGGCCGACCAGACGAGCAGCCTGGCGTTCGCCCTCTCCGCCTCCTCGACCTCGCTGACCCTCGACGCCGTGGCCCGCGAGGGCGACAAGGCGACGAAGCTGCCGGAGGTCCGGGGTCTCGGCGCCCTGCCCGACGACACCGTGGTCGGGCTGACCGTCCCGGGTGGCGGCAAGGCCGTCGAGGAGAACTGGGACGAGATCAAGTCCAGCCTCGGCGACCTGCTCAGCCTCCGCGACTTCTTCACCGTGCCCGGTCTCGGGTCGCCCAGCCCGCAGCCGGAGTTCGACGCCGAGGCGTACGCGGCCGACCCGGAGGGCTACGAGGAGGAGTACCTCGCCCAGCTGGAGCAGCAGACGGCGCCGCCGTCGCCGAGCAGCACCGACGTCGACGCGACGCTCGAGGAGATCGAGAAGACCCTCGACGTCACGCTGCCGGACGACCTCGTGACGCTCCTCGGCGACGCCTTCTCGGTCTACGTCGGCCGGGACGGCCTGGAGGACATCGCCGGCCCGCAGGGTCCTGCGGACCCGTCCGACGTGGCCGTGGGCCTCGTGACGGAGGGCGACGAGGCGAAGGCCGCCGACCTCGCCGACCGCCTCACGGCGTCGCTGCAGCGTCTGGCCGGCGTCGAGCTCGCCACGTCGACGGGCGACGACGCGGTCTCGATCGCGACCTCGCCGAAGATCGCGAAGGAGCTCGTCGAGGACGGCGACCTCGCCGGGACCGACCTCTTCTCCTCGGTGATCGACGGCGACGGCGAGGGCGGTGGACTGTTCGTCGACGTCGGCGCGATCCTCGACGCCGTCGCGAAGGCCGAGCCCGACGTCGAGCAGGACGACGTGTTCACCAGCCTGCGCAACATCGCCGCCGTCGGCTTCAGCAGCACGCGGCCGCAGGACGGCTACACCGGCGTCTCGGCGTCGGTCGCGTTCACCGAGCGGAAGCAGTAGCCCTCGACACCCGGGCGGAGGTGTGGGAGGAAGGACGTCATGACGTCGTTCGTCTCCCACACCTCCGTCGACT
Organism: Aeromicrobium sp. CnD17-E; assembly: GCF_024124745.1. Lineage (GTDB taxonomy): Bacteria > Actinomycetota > Actinomycetes > Propionibacteriales > Nocardioidaceae > Aeromicrobium. The sequence continues at coordinate 1,829 of NZ_JAMXRU010000139.1, read as the reverse complement.
GCTCCGACGCGTACGCGCTCAGCGAGTTCTGGAAGCTGGTGCTCGGCTACGTCGACGTCGCCGACGACCCCAACGAGCCCGGCCACGAGGAGTACATGATCCTCGACCCCGAGACCGGCCACGAGCTGCTGTTCATCGAGGTGCCCGAGACCAAGCCGGTGAAGAACCGCCTGCACCTGGACCTGCGCCCGCGTGCCGGCACCCGCGACACCGAGGTGGCCCGGCTCGTCGCGGCCGGCGCCACCCAGGTGGCCGACCGGCGCGGCATCCACGGCCCGGGGACGGGCTGGGTCGTGCTGGCCGACCCCGAGGGCAACGAGTTCTGCGTCCTGCGCTCCCCCGAGGAGCTCGCCGGCGAGACGGCCTGACTCGGCCGCGCCTCCGCGCCCAGGTCGGCTAGGTGCGGGCGTCGAGCACCCGGCGCAGCAGGGGTCGCCACCGCGGCTGGTCCACCGTCGTGAGGGCCAGGCCCGCGGTGACCACGACGGCCACGACCCACGCCCCTGCCAGGGTGACCGTGAGCCCCTCGTGGAGCGCCCGCGGCAGCACCGCGACGGTCCCGAGCAGCAACGCGATGCCGACGAGGCCGGCGAGCGACAGGTCGATCGCGCGGCCCACGGCGTCGGTCCAGGCGGCGTCGCGGCGGACGCCGAACCACGCCGCCACCCCGAGCAGCACCACCAGGCTCAGCAGGTCGATGCCGCGCGCGAGGGCCACCAGGGGCAGCAGCACGATGACGGCCTGGAGCGGTCGGGGGCGCACGGACGTCATCCTGTCAGCAGGATCTTTCTGAAGAATTGGCCAAGAATCGCGCGGATGTGATCGGATGTCCTCACCGTCCCCCGATCGAAGTGAGCCGACCCATGCGCCGACTCGTCCTGTCCCTCCTCCTGGCACCTCTGCTGTGCCTCGTCGGTCTCGCCGCTCCGGCGGCCGCCGCGCCGGTGATCCAGGAGTTCACCGTCAACGGCTCCTCGACCGACCTGACGCTGCAGCCCGACGAGGAGCTCGACATCGTCTGGGACGTCACCAGCACCGAGACGCCCACCGTGACCGCCACGGGCACCGGCTGGTCGGGCACGCTCGACCCCTCCGGCACCCAGCGGGTCGCCGGTCCGGCGGCCGGCGAGTCGCTCACGTTCGGCCTGGAGACCACCGACTCCACCGGCACCACGTCGGCCACGACGATCACGGTCACCGCCCAGGACGAGCCCGACGGCGTCACGCCGCCGCCCGTCGTCGTCCAGGGTTGCACCGTGGTCGTGCCGCGCTCGGACTCCTTCGACTACGGGCTCGCCTACTTCGGCGACACCGAGAACACCGAGCCGATCGAGGCCGGCACCTACCGAGCCTCGGCGCTGACGTCCGGCGGCTTCCTCGACGTCACGATCGTCGCCGAGCCGCGCGCCGACGTGACCGTGGCCGACGGCGCCGTCACCACCTGGGACGTCCCAAGCGGCGAGGACTGCGAGAGCGAGCTGTTCACGGTGAGCACCGCACCCTGCAGCTTCACGGTGCGCAACATCGCCGGCACCCCGATCGAGTTCCTCTACGGCGACGGCGACGCCGAGCGCGCCGACGGACAGCTCACGCTGGCGCCCGGCCAGCAGCGCACCGTGAAGACCCCGCGCGACGCCCTCCTGGCCGTCGGGATCGCCGGAGACGAGGAGGACCCGGAGCTGCAGACCCTCGGCTTCGAGGTCCCGCAGACCGGCTGCGACGGCGGCGCCGTGGGCGCCGGCGGCAGCGCCTGGCCGTTCCCGAACAACGCACCGGCCGCCGGCGTCACGGTCGCCGAGCACGACGGCACCCCGGCGTGGCTGCCGGTC
>NZ_JAMXRU010000138.1 GCF_024124745.1 Aeromicrobium sp. CnD17-E | reverse complement strand
CACTTCGGGCTCGACCCCGACCGACCGACGCTGCTCGTCACGGGCGGCTCGCAGGGCGCCCGCCGCATCAACCAGGCGGTCAGCGGTGCCGCGCGCGACCTCGCCGAGGCCGGCGTCCAGGTGCTCCACGCCGCCGGGCGGCCCGAGGAGGTCGTGCTCGAGCGTCCCGCCGACGCCCCGCCGTACGTCGTCGAGCAGTACATCGACCGGATCGACCTCGCCTACGCGGCCGCCGACCTCGTCGTCTGCCGGGCGGGGGCGAACACCGTCACCGAGGTGGCCGCCGTGGGGCTGCCGGCGGCGTTCGTCCCGCTACCGATCGGCAACGGCGAGCAGGCCCTCAACGCGCACCCGGTGGTGCAGGCGGGCGGCGGCCTGCTCATCGACGACGAGGCCATGACCTCCGCCTGGGTCGACCAGGTCGTCGTGCCGCTCGTGCAGGACACCGAGCGCCTGGCCCTCATGTCGGCGGCGGCGACCGACCTCGTGCCGCGCGACGCCGACGCCCGGCTCGCGCGCATGGTCCTGGCCGCCGCAGGTCGGGAGCTCGGTCGATGAGGGTCCCCGTCCCCGACCACGTGCCCGGCCCGCACGACCTCGGCCGCGTCCACCTCGTCGGCATCGGCGGGGCGGGCCTGTCCGCGATCGCACGGCTGCTCGCCCAGCAGGGCGTGACCGTCAGCGGCAGCGACGCCGCCGACGGTGCCGTCGTGCGCGCGCTGCGCGAGGAGGGCATCACGGTCCACGTCGGGCACGCGGCGGAGCACGTCGAGGGTGCCGACACCGTGATCGTCTCCACCGCCGTCCGCGAGGACAACCCCGAGGTCGTGGCCGCCACGGCGTCGGGCGCCCGGCTCTGGCCACGGTCGGCGGGCCTGCGCTCGGTCATGACCGACCGGCGCACGGTCGCCGTCGCGGGCACGCACGGCAAGACCACCACCACCGCCATGCTGACCTGCGCCCTCGTGGCCGCCGGTGCCGAGCCGTCGTTCGCCATCGGTGCCGAGGTCGCGAGCCTCGGCACCAACGCACGCGTGGGCACCGGCGACGTGCTCGTCGCGGAGGCCGACGAGAGCGACGGCGCGTTCCTGCACTACGACCCCGCGCTCGCGGTCGTGACCAACGTCGACGCCGACCACCTCGACACGTGGGGCACCGAGGAGGCCTACGCCGCCGCCTTCGAGCAGTTCGTCGCGACGGTCGGCGAGGTGCTCGTGCTCGGTGCCGACGACCCGGGAGCCGCCGCCCTCGCCGCCGCGGGCACCGCGCGCGGGCTCGACGTCGTCACCACGGGCCTGGGCGACGGCCACGACCTGCGGGCGCGCGACGTGCAGGTGGCCGCCGGGGCGACGACCTTCACCGTCGACGGCCTCGGTCTCTCGGGCCTGCCGGTCCGGCTGGCCGTGCCCGGCGCCCACTACGCGCAGGACGCGCTCCTCGCGCTCGCGGTCGGCCTGCGGCTCGGTGACCCGGCCGAGGCCCTCGTGGAGGGCCTGGCCGCCTACGGCGGCGCGCGTCGCAGGATGGAGCGGCTCGGCGAGGTCGACGGCGTGGTCGTCTACGACTCCTACGCCCACCACCCGACGGAGATCCGCGCCGACCTCGCGGCGGCCCGCTCCATCGCGGGGGAGGGGCGGCTCGTCGTGGCCTACCAGCCGCACCTGGTGAGCCGCACGCGTCTCTACGGCGTGGAGATGGGCCGAGCCCTGTCGGCGGCCGACCTCGTCGTGGTCGCCGACCTGTACCTGGCCCGCGAGGACCCCGACCCCGCCGTCACGTCGGCCCTCGTGGTCGACGCCGTCGACGGTCCGCCCGCCTCCGTGGGTGGGCCCGTGGCCGACCTGCACGACGTCCTCCTGCCGCAGGTGCGGCCGGGCGACCTCGTCCTCACGCTCGGTGCCGGCGACGTGACCGTCGTCGGTCCGCGTCTGCTCGACGCGCTGCGCGCCCGCGGGACGGGCGGGGCATGACCGAGCAGCGCTTCCACGAGCGGCGTCGACGCGACCGCCGGAAGCGGCTGCTCCGCTGGGCCGGCGGCCTCGGCGGCGTCGTCCTCGTCGGCGTGCTCGTCTGGCTCGTCTGGTTCTCCCACGTCCTCGGGGTCCGCGACGTCGAGGTGGAGGGCACCAGGACCCTCGGGGTCAAGCAGGTGCGCTCGGTCGCGGACGTCCGCCTGGGTACGCCGCTGGCGAGGCTCGACACCGCCGCGGTCGAGGCACGCGTGGCGGGACTGCCGGCGGTCGAGCGCGTCGAGGTCCGACGCAGCTGGCCCCGCACCGTCCGCGTCGAGGTCACCGAGCGCACGGCCGTCGCCTGGACCAGGGTCGACGGCGACGTGCGCGCCCTCGACCGCTTCGGCATCGACTACCGGACCCTGCGGCAGCCGCCCCGAGGCCTCGTCGAGGTCAGCACCTCGGCCACCGACCCGCGGCAGCGCCAGCTGGCGGTCGTCGCCGCGGCCGCGGTCGTGGCCCGGCTGGAGAAGGACGACCCCGACCTGGTGAAGGCCGTCCGTGCCGTCGAGGCGCCGAGCCGCGACGCCGTGACGCTGCGGCTCTCGCGCGACCGCACGGTCACGTGGGGGAGCGCGGCCAAGCCGGAGCAGAAGCTGAAGGTCCTGCGGGCCCTGCTGCGCATCCGGGCGCGCGGCTACGACGTCAGCGCGCCCGAGCAGCCCACCACGCGCCAGTAGCGGCGCCGGCACTCATGGCCCCGGTCGAGCGTGGCCGGACCGTGACGCGTGACGTGCGTGGTCCAGAGCGCACGCGACGCGCGGCGTGTCGTCCGTGACGGCGTGCGCGCGCCGCGTAGCGTGATCCTCGGACGGCAGGTTGACATAACTATAACCCTGACGTTCACGTTCAGACTTGAGGGAGACCCCCTCCAGCCCTCCTCCTGAAAGGCATCGCACATGGCGGTCCAGAACTACCTCGCCGTGATCAAGGTCGTCGGCATCGGCGGCGGCGGCGTCAATGCCGTGAACAGGATGATCGAGGTCGGCCTCAAGGGCGTCGAGTTCATCGCCATCAACACCGATGCGCAGGCGCTGCTCATGAGCGACGCCGACGTCAAGCTCGACGTCGGCCGCGACTCCACGCGCGGCCTCGGTGCCGGCGCGAACCCCGAGATCGGCAAGCGTGCCGCCGAGGACCACGCCGAGGAGATCGAGCAGGCCATCAAGGGCGCCGACATGGTCTTCGTCACCGCGGGCGAGGGTGGCGGCACCGGCACCGGCGGCGCCCCCGTCGTCGCACGGATCGCGCGCTCGCTGGGCGCGCTGACCATCGGCGTCGTCACCCGCCCGTTCACGTTCGAGGGTCGCAACCGCTCCGGCCAGGCCGACGCGGGCATCCAGGCGCTGCGCGAGGAGGTCGACACCCTCATCGTCATCCCGAACGACCGGCTGCTGTCGATCAGCGACCCCAACGTCAGCCTGCTGGACTCCTTCCGCCAGGCCGACCAGGTCCTCCACCAGGGCGTCTCGGGCATCACCGACCTCATCACGACCCCCGGCCTGATCAACCTCGACTTCGCCGACGTGAAGTCGGTCATGTCCGACGCCGGGTCCGCGCTCATGGGCATCGGCTCGGCGCGCGGTGAGCAGCGTGCGGCCGTGGCCGCAGAGATGGCCGTCTCCAGCCCCCTTCTCGAGGCCTCCATCGAGGGCGCGCGCGGTGTGCTCCTGTCGATCGCCGGTGGCTCCGACCTCGGCCTGTTCGAGATCAACGAGGCCGCGGGTCTCGTCGCCGACGCCGTCCACCCCGAGGCCAACATCATCTTCGGTGCCGTCATCGACGACGCCCTCGGCGACGAGGTGCGCGTGACGGTCATCGCGGCAGGCTTCGACGGTGGCGAGCCGAAGGCGCGCGACGCATCGCAGCCGGCGCTGCTCAAGGAGCAGGCGGCGCAGGAGCCGGCCACGCCGAGCACCCCGCCGCCGACCGCCGAGACCTACACGGGGCAGAAGTACTCGTCGTCGACGCAGGCCGACCCGCTGCCGTCGGGCGACCCGCGCTCGGTCCCCACGCGCGAGCCGCGCGAGGTGCCCTACGGCGACGACCTCGACATCCCCGACTTCCTGCGCTGAGCACGGCGTCGCCCGCCCGCGCTAACGTCGACGACGTGTTCTTCCACCAGGACCTCGGCTGGGCGCAGGTCGGCTTCACCGACGCCAGCACCGACCTCGGCCGCAGCGACGCGGCCGAGTCGGTGCAGGCGCGACGTCGGGCCGCGCGGTCGGTGGCCGGAGGGCTCGACGCAGGATCCGACGGCACGCTGGACGTCGTGTCGATGCACCAGGTCCACGGACCCGACGCGGTGCTCGTCGGTCGCGGCACGCCGACCCCCACCGCCGACGCACTCGTCACCCGGACGCCCGGGGTCGCGCTCGTGGTGAGGGTCGCCGACTGCACGCCCGTGCTGCTCGCCAGCGAGGACGGGTCCGTCGCTGCCGCGGTTCACGCCGGCCGGGAGGGGCTGGTGCGCGGCGTCGTCCCCCGCGCGGTCGAGCGTGTCGTGGCCGACGGGCCGACCGCACCGCTGCACGCCTGGGTCGGACCCCGCGCGTGCGGTCGCTGCTACGAGCTGCCGGCCGACCTCGCCGACGCGGTCGACGCCGCCGTCCCGGGCACCCGCTCGACGACGTCCTGGGGCACCCCGGCGGTCGACGTGGGCGCCGGGGTGGTCGCGCAGCTGGAGGCGCTCGGCGTCACCGTGCACGACGTCGGAGCCGGAGCCTGCACGATCGAGGACGACCGGTTCTGGTCGCACCGACGCCAGGGCGAGCGCGCCGGTCGCATGGGCGGCGTCGTCGTGCTAGCCGCGGAGGGCAGCCGATGACCCGGGCCGAAGAGCTCGCTGCCAACCTCGCCGAGGTGCGGGCCCGCGTCACGCAGGCGTGCACAGCCGCCGGTCGCGCACCCGAGGACGTCACCACCATCGTCGTCACCAAGACCTACCCCGCCTCCGACGTCGCCACGCTCGCAGGGCTCGGCGTCACCGACGTGGGCGAGAACCGCCACCCCGAGGCCGGCGACAAGGCCGCCGAGCTGCCGTCGCTGCTGGCCGACGGGGTCACGGCGCCGCGCCAGCACTTCGTCGGTGGGCTGCAGACCAACAAGGCCGGCGCCGTGGCACGCTACGCCGACGTCGTCCAGAGCGTCGACCGCGCGAAGCTCGCCCGGTCCCTCTCGCGAGGGGCCGAGGCCGCCGACCGCGACCTCGTGCTGCTCCTGCAGGTCGACTTCGACCTCCAGGACCCCGGTCGCTCCGGCGCCGCGCCCGACGACGTCGCGGCGCTCGCCGACCTCGTCGCCGAGCTGCCCCGCGTGCACCTCGGCGGCCTCATGACCGTCGCCCCCCTCGGTGTCGCCCCCCGACCCGTGTTCGAGCGCCTGCGCGAGCTGGCCGAGCAGGTACGGGCGCAGCACCCCGACGCGCGCATCGTCTCGGCCGGGATGAGCGGCGACTTCGAGGACGCGGTCGCCGCCGGCGCGACACACCTGCGGATCGGGCGCGCGGTGCTCGGCGAGCGGCCTCCGCTCCGGTAATCTCACCAGTGTCGTTCACCGACACCTCTTCTTCCTCCGAGCCCCCGCTCACCCGCACCCGACGGAGACATCATGGCTGGCGCAATGCGAAAAGTAGGCGAGTACCTGGGCCTCGTCGAGCAGGCTGACTTCGACGAGTACGACGACGAGCCCACCGGTCCGGTGCCGGCCGTCCGTCGTGAGGAGGAGCGGACCCCCGCGGTGCGCGCCCCCGAGCGTCGGGCGCAGGTCGCGTCGATCGACGACCACCGCCGCACGCCCCGCGCCGTCGAGGCGGCGCCGTCGATGCTCGCCCGCATCGAGACGGTCACGCCGCGCACCTACAACGACGCGCGCACGGTCGGCGAGCACTACCGCTCCGGCGTCCCGGTCATCATGAACCTCTCGGAGATCGACGACGACGACGCCAAGCGCCTCGTCGACTTCGCGGCCGGTCTCGTGTTCGCGGTGCGCGGCACGATCAACCGCGTCACGTCGAAGGTCTTCCTGCTCTCGCCGGAGAACATCGAGGTGACCGACGAGGACAAGCAGCGCATCGCCGCGGGCGGTTTCTACAACAACGGCTGATGGCGCTCTCCACCATCGGGCAGGTCCTCAGCTTCGTCCTGCTCGTCTGCATCCTCGTGCTCATCGCACGGCTCATCCTGGACTGGGTCCAGCTCCTCGCGCGGTCGTGGCGACCCACCGGGTTCGTCGCCGTGCTGTGCGAGGGCATCTACACCGTCACCGACCCGCCGCTGCGTGCGGTGCGCCGCGTGATCCCGCCGGTCCGCCTGGGATCAGCCATGCTCGACCTGTCGCCGATGGTGCTCCTGATCGGGATCTACATCCTCCAGGCGATCGTGAACAACACGCTCGTCGGTCGGTGAACACCGCACGGCGTCCGCGGACGGGACGCGTGTGGCAGCAGTGAACGGTGACCGAGTACGGTGGGTCAGAACCACAGTCTTCGAGACGAAACCACGACACGAGGTGAACTCATGCCCCTGACGCCAGAGGACGTGCGCAACAAGCGCTTCACTCCGGTACGTCTCCGCGAGGGTTACGACATGGGCGAGGTGGACCAGTTCCTCGACGAGGTCGAGGCCGAGCTGGAGCGACTCACCGTCGAGAACGAGGAGCTGCGCGCCAAGGTCGCCGCGGCCTCGACCGGCGAGCCCACCGGTCTGATCCCTGCCGTCAAGGCGGAGCCCGCGCCGGCCCCGACACCCGAGCCGGAGCCGGAGCCCGAGCCGGAGCCCGAGCCGGTCGTCGAGAAGGCGCCCGAGCCCGCTCCCGCCCCGG
>NZ_JAMXRU010000137.1 GCF_024124745.1 Aeromicrobium sp. CnD17-E | reverse complement strand
CGGTGGGGCGATCGATCCCGAGACCGGTCTCCCGGTCGGCTCCGCGTCCTCGGGCGGCGGCGCGGCGACGGTGGCGGTGCAGACCGAGCTGACCGCAGGCCGAGCCGGCGACGACGGGATCTTCGGCACGCTCGCGGCCGTCGAGCTCCTGGCCATCATCCTGGCGCCGGGGGTCGTCGCCGTGGCGCTACGGCGTCGCACGCGCAGCACGACGGGAGCCCGCTCGTGAGGTGGCGCAAGGTCCTCGCGACCGTCGCCGTGGCCGCCGTCGGCACCGGCCTCCTGACGTCGGCCGGCGTGCAGGCGCAGGGTGACGACGTCGGCGCGTTCCGCCAGACGAAGACGGTCGAGCGGACCTTCACCGAGAACGGCGACGAGGTCCGGGTGGACCGCCGCGACGTGACGGTCCAGGTCGACCACACGCGCAACCTGCGCGGGCGCGAGCGCGTCCACGTGACGTGGGACGGCGCACGCCCGAGCGGCGGACGCTCCACGAGCCCGTTCGGCGAGAACGGCATGGACCAGGAGTACCCGGTGGTCGTGCTCCAGTGCCGTGGCCGTGACGACGCCAGCCTGCCAGCGGCGCAGCGCGTCCGCCCCGAGACGTGCTGGACCTCGACCGTCCAGCAGCGCTCGCAGCTGCAGGTGCCCGACGCCGCCGCCATCTGGCGCTCGGACCGCTACGCCGACGACGCGGCGCGCAGCGCCCTGTCCGGCGTCCGGAGCCTGCCGGCGAGCTGCGGCGGCGCCGCGGCGGGCACGTCGACGCACGTGACGCCGTTCGTGTCCGCCAAGGGCCAGACCTTCGCCTCCTGCTCCAGCGACACGCTGCCTCCCGAGGCGGCGGTCGACGCGTCGTTCCCGCCCGCCGAGCAGGCCGCGTTCACGACGGTCGACGGCAAGGGCGACATCCAGTTCGAGGTGCGCTCGAGCATCGAGAACGAGTCGCTCGGCTGCAACGACACGACCGCTTGCAGCATCGTCGTCATCCCCGTCATGGGCATCAGCTGCCTGCAGTCGGACTCGCGCCAGCTCAACGCCGCCTGCCGCAAGCAGGGCCGATTCGAGCCCGGCTCGAGCAACTTCGACGGCCAGGGCGTCGACGAGAGCGTGTCGCCCCGCTACTGGTGGACCGCGTCGAACTGGCGCAACCGGATCAGCGTGCCGATCACCTTCGGCCCCGCGCCGAACGTCTGCTCCGTCCTCGACGACCGGCCGCCGGTCGGCTTCTACGGCTCGGAGCTGATGTCGCAGGCCACCGTGCAGTGGGCGCCTGCCTACTGCCTGCGCAAGGACCGCTTCCGCTTCCAGCACAACGTCCTGCCCGACCTGGCCTCGTTCCAGCTGATGCAGCAGGACGAGATCCCCGGCGCCTTCGTCTCGAGCCGCAAGACCGTCGAGGGCGAGGCGCCGACCGCCTACGCGCCGACGGCCGTGACCGGGTTCGCGATCTCCTACGTCATCGACGAGCCGAAGAACGCCGGTGAGCGCGGCACGCTGAACCTCAACGCCCGGCTCCTCGCCAAGCTGCTCACGCAGAGCTATCCCGGCTCGAGCCTCGGACGCCAGCACCCCGGACTGGAGAACAACCCGGGCTCGCTGAACGCCGACCCCGAGTTCCAGGCCCTGAACCCCGGTCTGTCGACGGGGGAGCAGGAGGCCGCGGCCGTGCTGGTGTCGCTCTCGGAGTCCTCGGACGTGATCAAGGCGATCTCGACCTACATCGACGACGACCCGGAGGCGCACGCCTTCGTCGAGGGTCGTCCCGACCCGTGGGGCATGCGGATCAACCCCGCCTACCAGGGCATCCGGCTCCCGGTCGACGAGTGGCCCCTGCTCGACACGTTCACCCCGACCGTCCAGCAGGAGTGCCTGAAGCAGAACAACGACACGCCCTACCTGACGCGCCTGGCCGCTCCGGTGACCTCCTTCGTGAAGATCGCCGACGCGCTGCTGGACGCCTGGCCCTACTCGCAGACGAAGTGCAGCGGCCTCGGTACCGACCAGTTCCCGTACGTGCTGGGCCGAGCCGACCGCCAGGGCGTCGGCGCACGGTTCCTGGTCGGTGTGACGACGCTCGGCGACGCCGAGCGGTACGGCCTGCACACCGCCGCGCTGCAGACGTCGGCCGTGTCCCCGCGGGCTCCGTTCACCACCCGTGGACGGCAGTTCGTGGCACCCACCGACGCGACGCTCGCGAAGGCGATCTCGACGGCCCGGCCGACGGGGCGGACGCAGCCGTTCGCGCTGGAGGACGGTGCGGTGCGCCAGGCGAACGGCTACCCCGGCACGCTCGTCGTCTACACCGCGGCGAAGACCTCGGGCCTGGACCGGAGCACGGCGCGCACCGTCGCCTCGTTCATCCGGACCGCCACCACGGAGGGCCAGCGTCGCGGCTCGGGCAACGGCTTCCTCCCCGACGGCTACCTGCCGATCACCCGGACAGGGACCACCGCCGCGCTCTTCGCGTCGGCCCAGCAGGCGGCCCAGGACGTGGAGGCGCAGACCGGCACGACGCCCGGAGGCCCGGGTGGCGCGGGCAGCGGCGGGACCGCCGACCCCACCTCGGGCGCGCCGGGGAGCGACGGTGCCCCGTCCGACGCCGCGGCGGCCGGCGACGACCCCGCGGCGGCGGGCGGCAAGCAGCCCGTCGACGCCGAGCTGAAGAGCCTCGGCAGCACGGCGGGCGTGCACTCGGCCCTCGGCGCATGGTTCCTGCCCACGCTGATCCTGCTGCTCCTCGGCTGTGCCATCGCCGGCCCGGTGATCAGGCTCCGCGCGGCCGGGAGGGAGGACTCATGACCGTCGCGCCCCTGAACGGTCGGCTCACGGGTCAGCGACGGGGAAGCGGCGCCCTGAAGGGCGGGCTCGCCGCGGCGCGCGACACGTCCCGCGTCCCCGAGCGCGACCTCGTCCTGAGCAGCGGCCTCATGGTCGTCGCCCTGCTCGTCGCCTGGGTGCTGCTCCAGACCCTCGTGCTGGGCGGTCTGTCCTACTCGCGGGCGCAGGACCGGCTCTACGACGAGCTGCGCGCCGACCTGGCTGCGGGCACCGCGCCCACCGGCGGGGTCATCGCGCCCGGGCGTCCCGTCGCGCTCTTCTCGCTGCCCGCGCTCGACATCGACCAGGTCGTGGTCGAGGGCACGTCGGCCGGACTCCTGCTCGACGGACCCGGGCACCGACGCGACACCGTGCTGCCCGGCCAGGCCGGCGTCTCGCTCGTCTACGGACGGTCACGGACCTTCGGACGGCCCTTCCACGTGATGATGCACGAGGCCGTGGGCACCCGGCTCGACGTCGTGACCGGACAGGGTCGCTCGACCTACCGGATCGAGGGCGTCCGGCGTGCCGGCGACGACGTTCCCGCGCCGCCCGCGCAGGGACAGGGCCGGCTCACGCTCATCACCGCGGCCGGCGACGGCCGCCTCGGCGGGCTCCGACCGGACGAGCTGGTCTACGTGGACGCGTCCCTGCAGTCCAAGCCGTTCCCGGCCGGTGGCGAGCGGGTGAACACCCTCGGTCAGTCCGAGCTGGCGATGGCGAACGACACGTCGGTGCTGCCGCTGCTCGCCCTGACGCTCGGTGGCCTGCTCGTGGCCGTGGTGGGCATGCTGCTGCTGCGCCGACGGCTGCGTCCGGCCCTCGTCTGGACGGTGTTCGCACCGGTGTTCCTGGCCCTCGCGTGGTTCGCCGCCGACCTCTCCGTGCACCTGATCCCGAACCTCGTCTGAGCCGTGCACCGACCATTCACCGACCTGCCCCGAATGGACGTCTGCTGTTCACCGCAGACCGTCCGGACCCCCTCCGCCGCCGCCTAGCGTGCTCGTCGGGACGTCGCCCGACGGCCCACCCCCCCCTTCACGACAAGGAACTCCACGCGCATGATCTCCACGCGTACCCGGTTCGCCGCGGCCCTCGCCGTCGCTGCGACCTCGATGGCGACCCTCGGCGCCGTCGCACCGGCCCAGGCGGCCGACACCAATCCGGCCGACCCGAGCTTCACGCCCAGCAGCACCGACCTCGTGGGCGTCGGCTCCGACACGTCCCAGCTCGCGCTGCACTACCTCGCGGAGGGCAAGGACGGCGTCGCCGCCGGCTACAACGCCTCCCGCACGGTCAAGCTGGCCTCGTGGGCGGCCGACGGCTCGCCCTCGACGATCTCGCTGCGCAGCGGCGCCTCGGCGATCACCCGTCCGAACGGCTCGGGCGCCGGCAAGAAGCTGCTGTACGGCTCCAGCAACGACGCCAACGTCGACTTCGCGCGTTCGTCCTCGGCGATCTCCACGACCGAGCGCGACGCCGGCCTGAAGGCCTTCCCGTTCGCCGTCGACGGCCTCAAGCTCGGCACGCGCAAGGCCGGCACCGACGCCCCCGCGTCGCTGACCGAGGCGCAGGTGCTCGCCATCTACAAGGGCGACGTCACCAACTGGTCGCAGGTCGGCGGCAAGGACGCCACGATCCACCCCTACGTCCCGCAGTCGGGCTCGGGCACGCGCTCGTTCTTCGAGGCCCAGCTCGTCCGCATCAACGACGGCAAGCCCGTCTCCCTCGGCTCGAACGTCAAGGAGACGCAGGAGCACTCCGACGAGAAGATCAAGGACGACCCGGACGCGGTCGTGCCCTTCTCGACCGGTCGCGCCAAGTCGACGACCAGCATCGGCCTGCTGAACGGCTTCAGCGTCCGCCGCGCGCTCTACAACGTCGTCCGCGGCAACGACCTGACCGGCTCCAAGGCCGCCGACCTCAACGCCGCCTTCGGCGAGAGCGGGTTCGTCTGCTCCGACGCCGCCCGCCCGCTCATCGAGGCCGCCGGCTTCGACCAGCTGGCGCGCACGGCGCAGGGCGGCGTCTGCGGCCAGACCACCACGTCGGCGACGACCAACTTCCTCACGGCCGGTGGCCAGCAGAGCACCGTGGCCCTCACGGGCAAGGCGACGCCGAGCGGCAAGGTCACGCTGAAGGCCGCGGTCGGCCCGTCGACCGCCACCGGCACCGTCACGTTCACCGAGGGCGACGCCACCGTCGGCACCGCCACGGTCGACACGCTGGGCAACGCGACCCTCGCGCTGCAGGGCGTCGCCAAGGGCGCACACAGCTTCACGGCGACCTTCGCGCCCGACGACCCGCAGGCCTACTCCAAGGCCACCGGAGCGGTCACCGTCACGGTCCCGGACGCGAAGTACTCCAAGGCCATCGAGGTCACCGCCCCCACGTCGGCCTACGGCGCGGCGCGCACCGTCACGGTGAACGTCGGCACCAGCGACCTGAAGGCCACCGGCAGCGTCACCTTCGTCTACGGCGACGCCGCCGAGCAGACGGCCGACCTGCAGGACGGCGCCGCGACCTTCACCGTCCCGGCCTCGCTCGACGCCGGCACCTACTGGGGCGCCGTCTCCTACTCCGGTGACAGCGACTTCGCCGAGGGCTACAAGCTCGTGAAGTTCGTCGTCACCAAGGCGACGACCCGCACCTCGGTCAAGCTGGCCGCGGCGAAGGTCAAGGTCCGCAAGGCCACGAAGGCGACCGTCACGGTCGGCATCACGGGCTCGACGCTGAAGGCGTCGGGCACGGTCACCCTGAAGATCGGCTCGAGCGTCGTCGGCACCGGCAAGGTCGTCAACGGCCAGGCCGTCGTCACGCTCAAGGCGCAGAGCACCAGGGGTGCCAAGCGCGTCGTCGCGACCTTCGCGCCGTCGAGCAGCAACTACGGCGGATCCACGTCCGCCGCGGCGACCTACACCGTCGTCAAGTGATCGACCGCCGTGGCCGGCTCCTGCGGGAGCCGGCCACGGCGCGTTCCACCCGCCCCCGAGGAGAGACCATGTCCCTGACCGACGAGACCACCACGATCCCGGTGCTCGACGACGCCACGCAGAGCATCCCCGCGGTGCTGCCGGACCGGGCGTCGCTGGCCACGCTGGAGGCGACCGACGTCTCGGCGTGGTTCGGCACCCACAAGGTGCTCGACCGGGTCTCCCTCACCATGCCCGCCGGCCGGATCACCGCGCTCATCGGACCGTCCGGCTGCGGCAAGTCGACCTTCCTGCGCATCCTCAACCGGATGCACGAGCTCGTGCCGGGCGCCTCGCTCGCCGGCCGCGTGGAGATCGACGGTGCCGACGTGTACGACCCCGACCGCAAGCTCACCGACGCGCGCCGTGCGATCGGCATGGTCTTCCAGAAGCCGAATCCCTTCCCGGCGATGTCGATCGAGGAGAACGTGCTGGCGGGCCTCAAGCTGACCGGGACCAAGGTCGCGTCGCGCGACCGTGACGACCTCGTCGAGGAGTGCCTGACCAAGGGTGGGCTCTGGAAGGAGGTCAAGGACCGTCTCGACGCACCCGGTGGTGGACTCTCCGGCGGCCAGCAGCAGCGCCTCTGCATCGCCCGGTCGCTCGCCGTGAAGCCGCGCGTGCTGCTCATGGACGAGCCCTGCTCCGCGCTGGACCCCACCTCGACGCGGGTGATCGAGGAGACGATGCTCGAGCTCGCGCAGGAGGTGACGATCGTCATCGTCACGCACAACATGCAGCAGGCCGCTCGGGTGTCCGACCAGTGCGCGTTCTTCCTCGCCGCGTACGGCACCCCGGGCGTGATCATCGAGCACGGCGACACCGCGACCATGTTCGAGTCGCCGCAGGACCAGCGCACGTCGGACTACGTGAACGGCCGGTTCGGCTGAGGTGACCCGTCTGCTCTCGGTGCTCGGCGTCGTGGCGGCGGCGGGCGCGCTCGTCGTGACCGCCGTCCTGGCGAGTGCCGCGCCCTCGACCCCGCGCGACGTGCAGGACCTGCTCCCGGCCGCCGCGGCGGTGCAGCTGCCCGACGTCGGTGCCGCGACCGATCC
>NZ_JAMXRU010000136.1 GCF_024124745.1 Aeromicrobium sp. CnD17-E | reverse complement strand
TGGCGCGCGCCCTGGCCACCGACCGGCCCATCGTCGTCCTGCAGGACCCGACGAGCGCCGTCGACGCCGTGACCGAGCAGGCCGTGGCCGACGGGGTGCGACGGCTGCGCACCGGACGGACCACGCTCGTGCTGACCTCCAGCCCGGCTCTCCTGCGCGCCGCCGACCGCGTGCTCGTCGTGCGCGGCGGCCGTGTGGTCGCCGAGGGCACGCACGCCGACCTGCTCCGCGACGCGGACTACCGCGAGGCGGTCGACCGATGAGCCAGACCCAGCCTGCCCACCGGCTCCTGCCCGTCGCCGACGGTCGCAGCACGACGCGCGTCGCGTGGCGTCTGCTGCGCGCGCGTCGTGGGAGCCTGGCGCTGACCGTGGCCGCCTTCCTCGTGACCGGCTTCGCCGGGATCGTGCCGGTGCTCATGATCGGACGCGTCGTCGACGTCGTGCGTGACGACGGCAGCTTCTCCGACGTGCTCGTGCCGGTCGCCGTCATGCTGGGCGCCGCGGTCGTCGCGGCGGTGTCGACCACCGTCTCGACCGCAGCGCTCGCCAGGACGGTCGCCCCCGCCCTGGCGGAGCTGCGCGAGGAGGTGCTCGACCGAGCCCTCCACCTCGACTCCCAGCAGCTCGAGGCCGCCGGCGTCGGCGACGTGCTGGGGCGCGTCGGTGACGACGTCCGGCGCGTCACCGAGTCGCTCGACGAGGCCATCCCGATGCTCCTCACGTCGGTCTCGGCGATCGCCTTCACCGTCGGCGGGCTGTTCACGCTCGACTGGCGGCTGGGCCTGGCAGGCCTCGCTGCCGCGCCCGGCTACGTGCTCGGCATGCGCTGGTACCTGCCGCGCTCGATCCCGTACTACCGCGCCGAGCGCACGGCGGAGGGCGCGCGCGCCGAGGTGCTCGTGACCGGCGTGCGTGACGCGTCGACGCTGCGCGCGTTCGGCGTCGAGGACACCGCCCTCGAGCGGGTGGAGCGACGCTCCAGCGACGCCGTCGCGATCACGCTGGACGTCTTCCGCCTCTACACCCGGCTCGGCGCCCGCATGAACGCGTCGGAGTGCGTCGGGCTCGTCGTCGTCCTGGCGACCGGCTACGCCCTCGTCAGCACCGGCTCGGCCAGCGTCGGTGACGCGACGGCCGCGGCACTCTTCTTCCACCGGCTGTTCAACCCGATCGGCGCGGTGCTCTACGTCTTCGACGCCGCGCAGGCCAGCGGTGCCGCCCTGGCGCGACTGGCCGGGGTCGCGCTCATCCCGCCGCGCGACGTCGCGCCGGTCGACGCCGGCCCCGAGCCGGTGCTCACGCTGCAGGGCGTGCACCACGCGTACGAGAGCGGCCGGCCCGTGCTCGCCCCTGTCGACCTCACGATCCAGCCCGGCGAGCACGTCGCCGTCGTCGGTGCGACGGGCGCCGGCAAGTCGACGCTCGGCGGCATCGCGGCCGGGACGCTGCGGCCGACCGGAGGCCACGTCCGGCTCGGTGCCCTCGACGTGACCACGGCCCCGGAGCCCGTCGTGCGTCGGCACGTGGCCCTCGTGTCGCAGGAGGTGCACGTCTTCGCCGGCAGCCTGCGCGACAACCTGCTGCTCGCCCGGGCCGACGCCGACGACGACGCGCTGTGGAGCGCCCTCTCGACCACCGACGCCGCCGGCTGGGCCCGCACGCTCCCCCACGGTCTGGACACCGTGGTCGGCGACCTCGGGCACCCCCTCACCCCGGCCCAGACGCAGCAGCTCGCCCTCAGCCGCGTCGCCCTGCTCGACCCGCAGGTGGTCGTGCTCGATGAGGCGACGGCGGAGGCCGGCTCGTCGGGTGCCCGCGAGCTCGAGCAAGCGGCCGCCGCGGTCACGCAGGGTCGGACGGCACTGGTGATCGCGCACCGGCTCACCCAGGCCCGGACCGCCGACCGCGTCCTCGTGATGGAGGACGGTGCTGTCGTCGAGGAGGGCTCGCACGAGGCGCTCCTGCGCGCCGGTGGACGCTACGCGCAGCTGTGGGCGGCGTGGTCCGACACCGGCGAGCAGCCCGTCGGGCAGTCTTGACCCGACCCGTCCGCTGACCCAGGAGGACCCATGTCCCGCACCGCGACCGTGACCCACGTGGTCGGCGACGCCGACACCGCCGCCGCCCTCGGCAGCGGGGACCTCGCCGTGCTCGCCACCCCGCGGCTGCTGGCCTGGCTCGAGGAGGCCACCTGCGCAGCACTCGACCTGGACGAGCACCGCACGAGCGTCGGCACCCGCGTCGAGGTCGAGCACGTGGCGGCCAGCCCCGTCGGCGCGACGGTCACCGCGACCGCCGACGTCACCTACGAGGACGGCCGGCTCCTGCGGTTCAGGGTCGCCGCGCACGACGCCCACGGCACGATCGTCGCCCATGGCGAGGTCCGGCGCGTCGTCGTCGACCGTGAGCGCTTCCTGTCGCGCCTGCCTACTCCGTGAGCGTCCCGGACCGCGTCGCGCCAGGGCGTGTGCCGCGCCGGAGGCCCCGTGTGGGACCATGGACGCTGGACGTCTGAGGAGGACCATCATGGGTAAGACCGGCCGCAAGCGCCGCGCGCGTCGCAAGAAGGGCGCCAACCACGGCAAGCGCCCCAACGCGTGACCTGACGCTCCCCGCGAGCGCAGACGTTCGAAGCCCCCACCGGCCCACGCCGGCGGGGGCTTCGACGCGTCGGGGGGGTGCTTGGGGGTCTGGGGCTTGCTGGTGCGCTGGCGTGGGATGGGGTCTGGGTGTGGTGGTGCGCTGCCTCGGGGGTCTCGACCTGCTGGTGCGCTGTCTCGGCTGGTGCTGGATGTGGTCTCCGCAAGGGCCTCGACCGGGCGGCTGGCGGGCGCACGGGTCTGGGTTCTCGGGCCGTGGCCCGCGTGGGACACAAGATTCTGCGTTCGTGCGTGGGAGGGCCAAGCCTTCGGCGTTTTCTACGGGATCCCGTCGTCAACGCAGAAGCGTTCGCGCTTCAGCGCACGAAGGAAGAATCGTGGGTGCCCTTGAGGGTGGGGTGGGCAGCGCTTCTCCCTTCTCGTGGCACGGTCCACGAGAAGGGAGAAGCACTGCCCCCACTGACCCCCTCAGCGGTAGATCCACCACCCTTCGAGCGCTCGGAAGGGTGGCAGACCCACCGCCCAGGGCGCTGAGGTGGCAGAACTACCGCTCGGGGGGCGCACACGCAGAATCGTGCGGCCGACGCACGCCACAGCCCGAGAACCGGAGCCGCCGTCGCCCCCAGCCGCCCGGTCGAGGCCCTTTCGGACCGCAGGACGAGTCGAAGCCGCGCCGGCGCAGCCCCACCCGAGGGAGAAGCCGCAGCAGCGCAGCCCCACCCCGCCGAGAAGCCTGACCCGCCCAGACACGCCACCGCCCCTCCCCATGCTCGGGGAGGGGCGGTGCTGGTGCTGGGTGGGTCAGGAGGTGCGGTACTCGGTGATCTGGACCTGCACGGCCCGGATCGAGAGGAGCACCTTGTCGCGCAGCGGCTCGGGGGCGACCTCGCTGCAGGAGCGGTGGACCAGCGCCTTCACCAGACGCTCGAGGTCGTACTCGGTCAGGCACTGGCTGCAGTCGTCGATGTGCGCCTGGATCTCCTCGCAGCTCGCGCTGTCGATCTCGGAGTCGAGGAACAGGTAGAGGTTCTCGAGTGCCTTGGAGCAGTCCGGGCCGTCGCAGCCTCCGGTGGCGGTGGGTTCGGCGCTCACTGGTCGCTCACCCCGCTCGCCACGGCCATGCCGCGGTCACGGGCGTAGTCGGCGAGCAGCTCGCGCAGCTGGCGTCGACCACGGTGCAGGCGGGACATCACGGTGCCGATGGGCGTACCCATGATCTCCGCGATCTCCTTGTACGGGAAGCCCTCGACGTCGGCCAGGTAGACCGCGTAGCGGAAGTCCTCGGGCAGCGCCTGCAGCGCGTCCTTGACGTCGCTGTCGGGCAGCCGCTCGAGCGCCTCCATCTCCGCGGACTTCAGGCCCGACGACGAGTGCGCCTCGGCCGCCGCGATCTGCCAGTCCTCGATCTCGTCGGTGACCTGCTGCGGCTGACGCTGCTTCTTGCGGTAGGAGTTGATGTAGGTGTTCGTGAGGATCCGGTACAGCCAGGCCTTGAGGTTCGTGCCCGGCTTGTACTGGTGGAACGCGCTGAACGCCTTCGCGTACGTCTCCTGCACGAGGTCCTCGGCGTCCTGCGGGCTGCGCGTCATGCGCAGACCGGCCGAGTAGAGCTGGTTCAGGAACGGGAGCGCCTCGGCCTCGAACCGGGCCTGACGCTGCTCCGGCGTCTCGGTCGCGACGTCGACGTCGCTGTAGTCGACCACGTCGGCGAGCAGGTCGACGGACGGGTCGGACGCGGCGCCCCCTGAGGGGCTGGCCTCCGCGGTCTGGGCGGAACGTTCTGGGGTGTCGGTCATCGTGCTCCAGCCTACTCCCGCGGTCCGACGGTCGCCTCGGGCGACGACGTCGACGGACGGTGCGGTGGGGCTGGTGGTGGTGCGCTCAGGGCACGCGAGCATGTCGGCCTCCTTACACGCATCACAACGGTGCCCACCGTCGCCCTATTCCGAAGGCCCCCGAGCGAGCACGCCTCACTCGGCCGGCAACGGCTCCACGAGCTCCGGGCCGTTGTGGCGCACGTTGTTGACCTGGGTGCTGACGGGCCACGCCTCGAGCCGGCCCGGGGTGGCCGGGACCAGCAGGTCGAGCAGCTCGTCGGCGGGTCGGGCGACCGGAGCCAGCCACGCGTCGCGGACCTCGGGCCGCACGAGCAGCGGGGCGCGGTCGTGCAGCAGGCCGTCGGCTCCCTCCGCGCTGGTCGTGAGGATCGTGAAGGTGAGCAGCCACGGCTCGTCGCGCGACGGGCGCCAGAACTCGTACAGCCCCGCCAGGCCGAGCACGTCACGGGCGTCGCCGTCGCCGGCCGCCGTGATGTAGAACGGCTGCTTCGGTGCCTTCGGCCCCTCCCCCGCGTACCACTCGTAGTAGCCGTCGGCGGGGACGATCGCCCGACGTCGCGCGAACGCCGAGCGGAAGGCCGGCTTCTCGGCGACCGTCTCCGACCGCGCGTTGATCATCCGGTTGCCGATCGAGCGGTCCTTGGCCCAGCTCGGCACGAGTCCCCACGTGGCGGCGTGCAGCTCACGCCGGGGCGGGGCCGCCTCGTCGGCGCCGTCGCGCCGGCGCCCCACGACGAGCGGAGCCTGCTTGGTGGGCGCCACGTTCCAGTCGGGCGCGGGCAGCTCGACACCGTCGCCGAGCCCGGCCGCGAACGCGTCGTCGAGCTCGGCGGACGTCCGTGTGGTCGCGTACCTGCCGCACATGGCACGAGCCTCCCACACCGCACCGACAGCAGCGCCGCACCGACACGACGCCCTCCCGCCGATCAGGACGACAGCGCGTGGAGCAGGCCCGGCAGGTCCTCGGCCGTGGGTGGAAGCTCCTCCACCCACAGCCGAGGCGCCGTGCCACCCACCGGCGTGCGCCCGAGAAGCACACCGACGAGTGCGAGGGTCGTGGCGTCGGCGCGCTCCCTCGCCGACACCACCACGAAGCGCCCCGGTCCCACCCGGGCGACGGTCTCGCCACCCGGGTACACCGACCTGAGCACCTGGCCCACCTCGATGGCCCGCACCGACGTCTCGAGCGACGACCTCGCCCGTCCGACGCCGACGTCGACCACCACGAGCACGTGCCCGTCGCCTGCGCGCTGCTCCTCGACAGCGGCGGCGCGGTACACGTCGCCCAACCTGCTGTGCAGGTGCGGGACCGTCGACAACGACGTCAACGGGTCCTCGCAGCCTGCCTCGTGCACCCGTGCCACGGCACGTTCGGCCCACCCGAGGCACGCCGCCCGCACGGCCACGTGCCGTGGAGCGCCGTCGAAGGCCTCCTCGACGAGGTCGATCACCTCGTCGAGGGGGGACCCGTCGAGCGCTGCACTCGCTCCCACCACGTGTGCAACGTCCTCGACGTCGGTCCGACCGCCACGGACGGCGTCGGCGAGCAGCGCTGCCGCGCGTCGCGTGTCCTCCATGTCGGTCCCCCTCTCGTGTCGGTCGCAGGAGGAACGGGCGGGCCGACGTTCCATGACGCGGTACCGACGACTTTTTTTTCGGAGGCGTCTTCCCGGTCGTGACGTCGAGGCCGCTCGCTCGTTGCACACCACGGGAGCTTGGACGAGGGAGACGAACGTGCGGGACGCGCAGGCCACGACGCTGGACAGCAGCGACGCGGAGCTCATCCGCGCCGTGCGCGCCGGCGACACGAGCGCCTACGCCGTCCTCTTCCAGCGCCACGTGCAGGCGGCCACGCGCCTCGCCCGCCAGCTCCTCACGACCGGGGAGGCCGACGACCTCGTCTCCGAGGCCTTCCTCAAGGTCCTCGCGGTGCTGCAGGACGGCCGCGGCCCCGACGAGGCGTTCCGTGCCTACCTGCTGACGTCGGTGCGGCGCCTGCACCTCGACCGGGTCCGTGCGACCGCGCGCACCCGGCCGACCGACGACGACGCCGTGCTCGACCGCGGCGTGCCCTTCGAGGACGCGGTGAGCATCGCGTTCGAGAACGACGCCGCGGCCCGCGCCTTCGCGTCGCTGCCCGAGCGGTGGCAGCTCGTCCTCTGGCACGTCGAGGTCGAGGGCCAGAAGCCCGCCGCCGTCGCCCCGCTGCTCGGCATGAGCCCCAACGCCGTCTCCGCCCTCGCCTACCGCGCCCGCGAGGGCCTGCGCGCCGCCTACCTGGAGAGCCATGCGGCCACGGCGACCGACGACGCCTGTCGTCGAGTCACCCCCCTGCTCGGCGGCTACGTCCGTCAGACGCTGTCACCGCGCGACACGGCGAAGGTCGACGAGCACCTCGACGGCTGCCGGCGGTGCACCGGAGTCCACCTCGAGCTCGTCGAGGTCAACCAGAACCTGCGCGGACTCCTCGCCCCCGCCGTCCTGGGCCCGGCTGCCGCCGGCTACCTGGGCGCGACGGGCATGGCGGCCACCGCCATCGCTGGCGCCGGCAGCCTGGCGGCCGGCAGCGCGATGGCCTCGGCCGGCTCCG
>NZ_JAMXRU010000135.1 GCF_024124745.1 Aeromicrobium sp. CnD17-E | reverse complement strand
CCGCCGGCGTCGTCGCCGTGGGGGTCGGCGTGGCCGACGGCACGGCGGCGCCGGCCCGCTCCGCGGAGAAGCCGACGCGTTGGAGCTGCCAGGGGCTGCCCTCGCTGCCGATGAGGTACGAGGCACCCGACGGCTCGAAGGCGAGCGTCTCGCCCTGGGGCTGATCGGGCAGCGCCTCGGTGCGCACGAGGGACAGGTCCGAGGCGTCGAGGACGGCGGCGGCGATGTAGTTGCGGACGACGACGAAGCGGCCGTCGGGGCTGGTCGAGGCGTCGGTCGCCATGAGGAGCGTCGGGTCGCCGACGGGCTCGGGCACGTTGGTGCGCTGCGTCGAGAGCGGGTCCGGGAAGCGGAGCACCTGGCCCGACAGCAGGTCCTTCGTCACGAGCAGGAACCGGCCGTCACCGTCGACGGCGAGCGACTCGACGTCGTGCGGGCCGTCGGAGTAGCCCACCGGGTAGCGGGTCGAACGGGCAGCGTGGGTGCCCGGCCCGGGCTCGTCGATGGCGTAGATCGCGGTGTCGCGGCGCTGGGCGGAGTTGTCGCCGACGTCGCCGATCCAGAGCTTCCCGTCGTGCAGCGTCATGGCCTCGGTGTCGACCCACGGGGTACCGCTGACCGTGGTCGTGCCGACGACCTCGCCCGTGGAGATGCGCACCGCGTAGACGACGTCGGCGTTGCCCGAGTCGTTGATGGTGTAGGCCAGGTCGTCGTGCACGGCGCTGACGGCCAGCCCGCTCGACTCGGAGATGCGAGGGTCGCGCACGGTGCTGACCGCCCGGGCCGCCACCGCGGTCTCGTCGTCGGCGCGCGACAGCGTGGCGGGCGCCGGCAGGGCGCCCAGGCTGGAGGGACCCAGCGGGCGGGCGTCGGCGTCGCGCGCGAGCGAGACGACGGCGGCCACGACCAGCAGGACCACGAGGAGGGCCGGGAACAGCAGCCGGCGACGACGGGGGTTCATCGGCTCCATCCTCCCAGCGGCCCGCAGGGGACGCACGGGTGCGGTCCGTCACGGGCCGGCGGGCGCCCGGACGGGAACGCTACCCTGGTCCGGTGAGCGACGAGTCGGAGTGGACGCTGCGCGACGGCGACGGCCCGGAGACGGTCGAGCGCAAGCTCGGGCACCGCGAGCGCGAACGTCTCGAGCGCGCGGCACGCCGCCACGAGCTGGGTCGGCCGGAGGTCACCGAGCTCGAGATCGGCCGCACGACGCACAAGGTCGCCCAGGTCGAGCCGATGGACCTCGACGGCGTCCGCACGATGACGGTCGGCACGATCCTCTGGGGCGTGGTGGCAGTGGCGCTGGTGCCGTTCCTGGGCACGCTCGAGGAGCAGGGTCGCACCTGGTGGCTCTGGACGGCGATCGCCGGCTTCGGCCTCGGGCTGCTCGGCATCGAGTACTGCCGACTGCGTCGCAACGCCCTGCGTCACCAGCCGGGCCGACGCCGCGACGGCTGACGCTCGCGTCGGGCGACTAGAGCTCGTCGACGTCGACGGTGTCCCACACCGGCGGCGGCAGCTTCTGGGGACCGGCGGACCGGCTGAGTCGCGCGCCGGAGTGCGCGCCACAGCCGTGGTCGAGGGCGACGACGCGGCCGTCGTCGTTGGCCGAGCCGTTGGCGCACACGCCGAACCGGTCGGAGAGCGGCCCGGCGAGGCTGACGAGGAAGCCGCAGGAGTCGCACGTGCCCGGGGCCTGCTTGGTCATCGGGTTGTCGGGGCCCTGCTCGCCGTCGTTCCAGCGCTGCGCGGCGAGGTCGCGCCCCTCGAGGGAGAGCACCCAGGCGCGACCCAGGCCGACCTCGCGCGCGAAGGCGCGGTCGACGGTGTCGAGGTGGTCGCCGGCCGACCAGGCGGGCACGAGACGCGCGTCGTCCTCCTCGGGCGGCAGGACGTCGCCGGGGCTGAGGTCGCCCGGCTTGATGCGGTCGCGGTAGGGCGTCCAGGCGGGGGCGACCACGGCGTCGTCGCCGGGCAGCAGCACGACGTCGTTGACGGTGACCGCGTCGTCCTCCACGCCGGCGGACAGGCTGACCGCCCAGGTCCAGCCGCGGTAGCCCGGGCCGGTGCAGGCGAACAGGTGCGTGGCGAGCCGCTCACCGTCGTCGACGACCCTCAGGTGCTCGCCCACGGCCGACTCGTCGGTGGCCTCGAGCAGGGCGGCGCGGGCCACGTCGTGGGCGGCGCCCAGGGCGGGGTGGGTCGTCATGGCTCGATTGTCCCTCATGGGTCCAGCCGGCCGCCAACCCCCGTGCCCGACACGGGACGAGGCTCACCCGGTCGGGCGGGGCGGGGTGGGGCAGGATGTGGTCATGGCCCCGACGAGCGACGGAGACGATCGCACGCCCGGCCCCGACTGGCCGGGCCCTGCCGGCAGCCATGCCACCGGGGCGGCCGGCGACCGGGACACGCTCGACGACCTCGGACCCGACCCGGACGCACCGTCCGGCCCCGGTACCGGCGCGCCTCCGCCCCGACGCGGCGCCAAGGTCGCGTCGGGACTGCGACGCACCGGGCGCACGGTGGCCCGCGGTGGCGCCGGAGCCGTCGCGGGTGCGCGCCGCTTCACCCACGCGGGCGGCGCGGGCGAGTCGGGACTGTCGCGCCTGCTCGAGCTGCACGCCTTCAACACCGCCGGCGACGCGGCCGTCGCGGTCTCGCTGGCGGGCACCCTGTTCTTCACGGTGCCGACGGAGCAGGCGAGCGGCCAGGTGGCGCTCTTCCTCGTGCTGACGATGCTGCCGTTCGCGTTCGTCGCCCCGCTGATCGGCCCGTTCCTCGACCGGTTCCGTCGCGGCCGGCGGTGGGCCATCGGCGGCACGCTCGCGATCCGCGCCTTCTGCTGCTGGGTGCTGGCGGGGGCCGTGGCCGAGGAGTCGCCCGCGTTCTACCTGGCAGCGCTCGGCTGCCTGGTGGCGTCGAAGGCGTACGGCGTGACCCGCGCGTCGGCCGTCCCACGTCTCCTCCCCGAGGAGTTCACGCTGGTCAAGGCCAACTCCAGGATCTCGCTCACCGGAACGGCTGCCGCGGCGATCTCGGCACCGCTCGCGGTGGGTGCCGCAGCGGTCGGCGCCGAGTGGTCGCTGCGGTACGCGTTCGTCCTGTTCGTCGTGGGCACCGTGCTCGCGATCCTGCTGCCCGCGCGCGTCGACTCCAGCGAGGGCGAGGAGCAGGTCGACCTGTCCGACCTCAGTGGTCGGCCCGCCAAGCGCGGGATCACGGTGTCGCGCCACGTCGTCGACGCACTGCGGAGCAACGCCGGGCTGCGGCTCATCACGGGCTTCCTCACCATC
The DNA here is from genome assembly GCF_024124745.1 of Aeromicrobium sp. CnD17-E. Classification (GTDB taxonomy): domain Bacteria; phylum Actinomycetota; class Actinomycetes; order Propionibacteriales; family Nocardioidaceae; genus Aeromicrobium. The sequence goes on along the minus strand of NZ_JAMXRU010000135.1, from coordinate 3,741 downwards.
TTCATGGCGTTCACGCTGCGCGAGCCTCCCGCCTCGCTGGGGTGGACCGGCAACGCGACGATCCTCATGGGCCTGGTGATCGGTGCGGCCGGCGCCGGCAACACCCTCGGCGTGGTCATCGGCTCGTGGACCCGCTCCCGCAGCCCTCACCGGGTGGTGCTGGCCGTGCTGCTCGTCGACATCGTGGCCCTGGCCGTGGCGGCGGCGTTCTTCCGCTGGCCCGTGGCCGCGCTGCTGGGCCTCACCGTCGGGCTCTGCCAGTCGCTCGGCAAGCTCAGCCTCGACGCCCTCATCCAGCGCGACATCGGCGAGGAGGTGCGCACGAGCATGTTCGCGCGCTCCGAGACGCTGCTGCAGCTGTCGTGGGTGATCGGCGGTCTCATCGGCATCGGCCTGTTCACCGTCGACGCCGACGTGGCGGTCGCGATGTTCGTGACGGCCGGCGTCGTGGTGGCGTGGGGCGTGTTCGTGCTGCGCCAGGCGCACCTGGCGCGAGGCCTCCCCACCGAGCCCGTGGGCCCGGTGCCGCCGCCTGCGCCCTGACCTCAGACGGTGACGAAGCTGCGCATCCCGATCGAGCCCATGTCGATGGAGGCGTTGAAGAAGCGGACCTCCTCCTCCGGGTGGAGCAGGCTGAGCGCCGCGACCATCGGCCGGTAGTGCTCGTCGGTGGGCACGGCGATCCGTGCCTCCCGCCAGGTCCCGTAGGGGTCGAGCAGCTGGTCGAGGCGTCGCTCGGTCAGTGCGGCGGCCGTGTCGGCGTCGAACTGCTCCGCCCAGTCCCAGGCCGGCGCCTCGGGCTCCCAGCGGGCGCGGCCGAGCGCGTGCACGATGTTGCCGCTGCCGATGAAGAGCACGCCCTGGTCGCGCAGGCGACGCAGCCGGCCGTACAGCTCGTGCAGCCGCGGCAGCGGCAGCGTGTCGTCGATGCTGATCTGCAGGACGGGGACCTGCGGCGCAGGGGCGAGGTACTTGAGCACCGACCAGGTGCCGTGGTCCAGGCCCCACTGGCTGTCGAGGGCGGCCTCGTACTCCGCGAGCCGGTGGGCGAGCAGGCTGGCGACCTCGTGGTCGCCGACCGTGTCGTACTGGACGCGCGAGAGCTCCTCGGGGAAGCCGCCGAAGTCGTAGATGACGCGGTTGCGCGGCGCGTCGGTCACGTGCGTGCGCCCGGGCGTCAGCCAGTGCGCGCTGACGACGACGATCGCCTGGGGCTCCGGAAGTCGCTGCCCCTCCGCCGTCCAGGTGTGGGTGTAGTGGTTCTCGCGGATGGCGTGCATCGGGTTGCCGTGGCCCACGAACAGCACGGGCATGCGCTCGCTGGGCCGCAGCCGCTGCTCGAGGTCGCTCAGGCGGTGCTCGGCCCGCGGGCCCGAGGGAATCGTGGTCACCCGGTGCTCCCGTGCTCAGGTAGTAGATGCTTCAACTACCAGGGTACGCGGCGCGAGCCGGTCGCACCAGGGCCCGGGACTAGCCGTCGAGCTCGGTGGCCAGCGCGCGCAGCAGCTGGGCCACCGGCTTGGCGGAGCGTGCGTCGGGGTGACGGCCGTGGCGGTACCCCTCCCCCAGTCCGTCGAGCAGGCGGATGAGGTCCTCCACGATCGTCACCATCTCCTCGGGCTTCTTGCGCCGGGCGCGCGCCTGCGTGCGCGAGACGGGTGCCGATGCCTCGAGCACGCGTACCTGGAGCGCCTGGTCGCCGCGCCGGCCCTGCACCACCCCGAACTCGACGCGCGTGCCCGACTTCAGGGCGGTGACGTCGGCGGGCAGCGCGTCGGAGCGGACGTAGACGTCGCCGCCCTCGTCGCTGCTGATGAAGCCGAAGCCCTTCTCGGTGTCGTACCACTTGACCTTGCCCGTGGGCATGCGCGTGTCCTTCTGTCGGGGGGATCGGAGAGGTGTGGGACCAGCCTAGGGCGTGGTGCCCTGCGGTTCGTCCTCGTCCTTCTCGAAACGAGCCTCGATCACCTGGAAGCCCTTGTGCCGCTGCGCCTTGGCGTAGGCCGTGTACGCGCGCTCGTCGGCCTCGGTGAGCTCGACGTTGTCGGTGAACGGCGTCAGCAGCGCTCGGGGGTACAAGTGGCGGCGCAGCACCACGTTGACCTCGAGCGCCATGACGACGAGCACCGCCGCGACGAAGATGAACGCCAGCAGCCCGAGGACCAGCGCGAAGGTCTGGTTGACCGTCTGGCTCGCGCGGTTGATCACGCGGGTCACGTAGGAGTTGCCGGCCAGCTGCAGGAGCTGCCAGCCGACGGCGGCGAAGATCGCGCCGGGCAGCACCGACCGGGTGTGCGCCCGTCCCGCGCTGACCAGGCGGAAGAGGCCGACGAAGATCGCGGCGGTGAGCACGAAGCCGGTACCGCGCACGATCCAGCCGGTGGCAGGCCCCACGAGTCCCCCGAACGCGTCGGGGTTGGCCAGCACCGAGGTCGCGACGGCGAGCACGAGGATGCCGATGCCGGCGATGGCGAGGAAGATCAGGCTCCGCAGCCGCATCAGGAACGGGTTGGCGCGACTGTTGCGCGGGACCGACCACGCGATGTTCGCGGCGTTCTGCGCGGCCTGGCCGAGCCCCATCGCACCGTAGAGGGCCGCGATCGAACCCACGACGATCGCCGTCGTGCTGCCCTGCAGACCCTGCTCGCTGCCGAGCTGGTCGCCGACGATCGGGAACTGGCTCAGCGCCGTGTTCAGCAGGCTCTCGCGCAGCTGCGGGTCGCCCTGCAGCACGAAGCCCAGGATCGACGTCGAGATGAGCAGCAGCGGGAACACCGCGACGAACGCGTAGTACGTGACGATCGCCGCCAGGTAGGGGCCCTGGTCGTCGAAGTACTTGTAGACCACCGCGAGCGGCAGACCGACGAACCGGTGCCGACGTTGGAAGCGGTCGACCTTGTCGACGACGCTCATGCCAGCTCGAGGTGCTCTGCCGCGGCCGCCAGCACGGCCGCGAAACGGGGCTCGTCGAGGACGGCCCCCTCGCGCCGCACCGCGTCGGGGTCGACGTCGATGAGCCGGTTCACGCGCACCTCGCTGGGCCGGCCCTGCGCGTCCCACGGCCCGGAGCCGATGTCGAGCCAGAAGCGACCGTCACGCGCCTCCTGGGCTGCGTCGCGGTCGTGGTCCTTCGAGGTGAGCATCAGCCCGACGAGCCGCGTGCCGTCGCGTCCGACGACCAGGACCGGGCGGTCCTTGCCCTGCGCGGGGTCGTCCTCGTACGGGACCCAGGTCCACACGATCTCCCCCGGGTCGGGCCGTCCGTCGGGCTTCGGCGCATACGTCAGGTCCACGGCGACAGCCTCCCACACGCCCGCACCACGGGCCGGGTGACGCGATCGGTGCGACGGTTCCCGCTGGTCGAGTAGCGGGACGCGCGACGAAGGAGCGCCGTACCGCGATGGAGCCGTCGCAACGGGCGTAGCCGCGACGGAGCGAGACCACCCGGCAACGGCCCAGCGCGGACCAACCCCCAGCGGCGCCTTGGGGTGGTCTCGACCTCCGCCAGCTCCTCCGTCGCGGCGTCGACGACTCGACCAGCGACACGTCCCGCTGGTCGAGTAGTCAGGACGAGCTTGCGAAGTCCTGACGTATCGAGACCGCCCGGCAACAGCCCAGCGCGAGCCGACCCCCAGCGACCGCTTGGAGTGGTCTCGATACACCTCCCCTCGCTGGCGCTCGTGGAGGCACTCGACCAGCGGCATCGCTGGTCGAGTAGTCAGGACGGCGAGCGCCAGCGAG
>NZ_JAMXRU010000134.1 GCF_024124745.1 Aeromicrobium sp. CnD17-E | reverse complement strand
GCGCGGTCCCCGACGTCCCGTGGGGGCGCCGGTGCTGCGGGCCGACGGCGTGTGCGTCGACTACCGCCGCCACCGCGCGGTCGACGCCGTCGACCTGACCGTCCGCAGCGGCGAGGTCGTGGCGCTCATGGGACGCAACGGCTCCGGCAAGTCGTCGCTGCTGTGGGCGCTGCAGGGTGGGGTCAAGCGTGCCGCGGGCCGGGTCGCGGTGGGGGCGGAGGCGCTCGACCCCGCCGGACTCGCCCCGGCGGCGGCCCGGGCCCAGGTGGGTCTCGTGCCGCAGACCGCGTCGGACCTGCTGTACCTGGAGAGCGTCGACGAGGAGTGCGCCGCGGCCGACGCGCACACCGACGGGGCCGACGGGCGGTGCCGCGCGCTGCTCGACCGGCTGGCCCCCGGGATCGACGGCGACCAGCACCCGCGCGACCTGAGCGAGGGACAGCGGCTGTCGCTCGTCCTGGCGATCGTGCTCACCGCGGCTCCGCGGCTGCTGCTGCTCGACGAGCCGACCCGCGGGCTCGACTACTCGGCCAAGACCCAGCTCGCCGACATCCTGCACGCGCAGGCGGCCGAGGGACGGGGTGTGGTGGTGTCGACCCACGACGTCGAGTTCGTCGCGCTCGTCGCGGACGCCGTCGTGGTGATGGCCGAGGGTGAGGTCGTGTCGGCCGGCGACGTCGGCAAGGTGCTGGCGGAGTCGCCGGCGTTCGCGCCCCAGACGGCCAAGGTGCTCGGGCCCGGCTGGCTCACGGTCGCCGACGTCGCGGGGGCGTCGTCGTGACGTCGCGCCTCACGCCACGCTCGGCGCTCGTGCTCGGGGTCGCGTCGGTCGCGGGGCTCGTCATGTTCCTGTGGCCGCTGTTCGTGCAGCCCGCGGCGGGGGCGACCCGCGTCGACCAGCCGTTCATCTTCATGGCGCTGCTGCCGATCGTCGTGCTGGTCGTCGTCGCCGAGCTCACCGAGGGCGGCATGGACGCCAAGGCTCTGGCCATGCTGGGCGTGCTGACCGCGGTCAACGCGGCGCTGCGACCGCTCGGTGCGGGGACGGCCGGGATCGAGACCGTCTTCTTCGTGCTCGTCCTCGCCGGCCGGGTCTTCGGCCCCGGGTTCGGCTACGTGCTCGGGTGCACGTCGTTGTTCGCCTCGGCGCTGCTGACGTCGGGGGTGGGGCCCTGGCTGCCGTTCCAGATGATGTGCGCGGCCTGGATCGGGCTGGGCGCGGGGCTGCTCCCGCGACGGGTGACGGGCCGCGCGGAGGTCGTGATGCTCGTCGTCTACGCGGTGGTCGTCGCCTACGCCTTCGGCATGCTGATGAACCTGTCGTCCTGGCCGTTCCAGCTGGGCATCGCCGTCCCCGGCTCCGACCGGACGCTGCAGCTGGTGCCGGGCGACCCGGTGGGGGAGAACCTGCACCGCTTCCTGCTCTACAACCTGCTCACGTCGACCTGGGGCTGGGACACCGGGCGGGCGATCACCAACGCCCTGCTCGTGGGGATCCTCGGACCTCCCGTGCTGACGACACTGCGCCGTGCGGCCCGCCGTGCCCGCTACGGACAGCCGGCCGTCGAGGTCGCCCAGGGGTGAGGGAGCGCCGGTCGGCGAGGATGGTGGGCATGCGTCCGTCGTCCCGTCCCGTCCTGGTCCTCGCCGTGCTGCTGGGCGGCCTCCTCGCACCCGCCACCGCCGCCACCGCCTCCGACTCCGGCTCGACCGCCGCCTGCACCGCCGAGGACGTCGTGGTCGTCGTCGAGCCGGCCTCGCTCGGTGGTGAGCCCGACGTGCGCTGCGCGACCGGCCTCGACACGGACGCCGTCGCGCAGGACGCACTGGTCGCGGCGGGGCACGACCTGGTGGAGACCAGCGGGTCGACGCCGTTCGTGTGCCGGGTCGACGGTCGGCCCGGACCCGACGAGGAGCGGTGCGGCGCGTCGCTGTCCGGGTCGGGGTACTGGGCCTTCCTGATCGCCGACGAGGGCGGCGACTGGACGTTCGCGCAGACCGGGCTGCGCGAGCAGCGGGTGCAGCCGGGGCAGTTCGTCGCCCTGCGCTACCAGCTGCTGGCCGACGGCGAGGACGTGCCGGTGCAGACCCGGCCGACCGTCGAGACGCGGGAGCGGACACCGCGCGCGACGCAGGTCGAGGAGCACGACGCGCTGCGTCCTTCGGGCGTCGAGACTGCGGTGACGGTCGCGCTGGCCCTCGTCCTGCTCGCCGTCGTGGCCGGCATCGTCGTCGTCGCCCGGCGGCGCCGGCCGTGACCGGGCGCCACCGTCGGGTCGGCACACTGGTGCCATGACGGCGACGCGCCAGGGCGACCACACGGTCCGGTTCGACTGGGGACCCACCGGCGGGCTCGCCGTGGGCGAGGGCGCCGACGTCGCGGTCGTCGTCGACGTCCTGTCCTTCACCACCGCCCTCGGCGTGGCCGTCGAGCGCGGTGCCGTGGTGGTGCCGTACCCGGCGGGTCGACCGGACGCCGCAGCGGTGGCCGCCCAGACGGGCGCCGTGCTGGCCGGTGGGCGCTCGAGTGCCGCGCCCGACGAGCCCACGCTGTCGCCCGCCCGTCTGCTGGAGGTCGACCTGCCGCCCAGGCTCGTGCTGCCGTCGCCCAACGGGTCGGCCGTCGCGCACGCCCTGGCGTCGGCGGCGACGACCGTGGTCGGGGCGAGCCTGCGCAACGCCGCCGCCGTCGCCTCCTGGATCGCGCGGGAGCACGACGCCGACGACACGGTCGTGGCGGTGGTCGCCGCCGGCGAGCGGTGGCCCGACGGGACGCTGCGACCGGCGGTCGAGGACCTCTGGGGTGCCGGCGCGGTGCTCGCCGCGCTCGAGGACTTCGACTGGCCCGGTCTGTCGCCCGAGGCCGCCCTGGCCGCCGACGCCTACCGGCTCGTGCGGGAGCGCGAGTCGTCCCACCTGCACGCCTGCGCGAGCGGGCTCGAGCTCGTGGCGGCGGGCTGGGAGGCCGATGTCGCCGTCGCCGCCCAGGTGGGGTCGAGCGGCGTCGTCCCGGTGCTCAGCGACCGCGGATTCGTCCCAGCGCCATAAAGTCGAAAAAAGGTGTTGGACGATATTCCTGACTTTGGTCCATAATGCCTCCGCCCGGTGTCACGACTTTCGCTGCGAACGCGATAATCTCCACCTATGGCAAAAAAGACCGTGGAAAAGTTCTACTCCGACCTGAGCGGTGACGAGATCGACACGCCGTCGCCCACCGTCGCCTTCACCTTCGACGGGGTCGGCTACGAGGTCGACCTCACCGAGGCCGAGCGGCAGGCGTTCGCCGACGCCGTCGCGCCCTACGTCGCCGTCGGTCGCCGCGCAGGTCGCGCCTCCGGCCGCAGCAGCTCCTCGCGCCGCTCGTCCTCCTCGTCGTCCGCGTCGTCGGTCGACGCCAAGGCCGTGCGCGAGTGGGCGCAGGAGCAGGGCCTCGACGTCCCCGCCCGCGGACGCGTCCCCTCCTCGCTCATCGAGGCCTACCAGTCCGCGCACTGACCCCTGTCACGACCACGCGGCCGGGTCGGGCTCCTCGAGGAGTCCGACCCGGCCGCGTCGCGTCGGGGCCGCAGGATCAGAACGACACGCGGTTCTCCGCGGCCGCCAGGGGGTCGTAGGTCGGCTCCATCAGCATCTCGTGCAGGTGTCGCCGGCGGACGCCCATGTTGCCGCCGTCGTAGACCGGGAAGCAGAGCACGTCCTGCATGATCCCCGCGATCGGCGTCATCGTCGTGTAGGAGTCGACCCCGACGAGGCGCATCGCGTCGTAGACGACCTGCACCGACAGCTCGGAGTTGTAGATCTTGCTCATGTTCGACAGCTCGCGGTCCGCGCCGTCCGTCGCGTCGAAGTGGTGCGCCGCCTTCCATGCCAGGTAGCGGCCGGCCTCGATGCGGGTCTTGATGTCGACGAGCATGTAGCCCGCGTTCTGGTACTCGATGACGGGGTGCGGGCCGGACCGCTTCTCGGTCCGCGTGAACTCGTACGCGAAGTCGAAGGCCGCCCGCATCTTGCCGACGCACGCGGCGGCGATGCTCGAGCAGGTCCAGGAGAACGCGCCCTTGGTGAGGTCCATGCCGTCGCCGGGCTGGCCGATCATGTTGTCCAGCGGGACGCGCACGTCGTCCAGGTGCACCTGGGGCGAGTTCGCCGCGAGGTGGCCGACCGTGTCGATCATGCCCGTGATCTTCACGCCCGGATTGCCCTTCTCGACCATGATGATCGCGAGCGACTCCAGCGGTGGCTTCGTCGGGTCGACCCGACAGACCACGGCGATCAGGTCGGCCCCGTCGTCGTCCCAGCCCGACGCGTTCGTGGTGTAGGCCTTCCGGCCGTTGATGACCCACTCGTCGCCGTCGCGCTCGGCGAAGGTCTGCACGCCGACCGACGCGTCGGGGCTGTCGAAGTTGGCGCCGCCGGCGGCCTCGGTGAACGCGATCGCGGCGAGCCTCGGCTCCGAGCCCGCGAACGGCCGCAGGAACCGCTCCTTCTGCTCGTCGGTCCCGGCCTTGATGACGGGGTACAGGCCCAGCCCCGTGCCGAGGAGCGCGGTGGGCACGTTGATCTCGACCCGCGCGAGCTCCTCGCACGCGAGCGCGAACTGCAGGTTGGAGAAGCGGTGCCCACCCTGCTCCGCGGGCACGAGGCCGGCCAGGAAGCCGGCGTCGACCATCTTCTCGTAGTACGGCTTGATCGCCCGGAACCGCTCGAGGGGGTCGGCGATGTCGGCGATGGTGCCGGCGACGCCGCTCAGGACGTCGTCGGCGAAGGCGCGGGCCTGGAGTCGCAGCCCCTGCTGCTCCTCGCTCAAGGTGAAGTCAAGTGCCATGCTCGGCTCCTCTGTCGTGCGTCGGCGCTTCCGACGGCTGGTGCTCCAGCATCGGTCGGCGGCACAGGCGCTGGCTCGCACGAGGGTGCGAGGTTGGTGGGACAGCGGTGCACGGCTGTCCGGGACGTCGGGCTAGGACGCCTCGGCACCCAGCCGGTACTCCGACGGCAGGCATCCGCGGTGGGCCCGGAAGACCCGGTTGAGGTGGGAGAGGTCGTAGAAGCCCCACCGGGTGGCGATCTCCGTGACGGTGCGGCTGCTGCTCGCGAGGTCGCGGGCGCAGGCCTCGACCCGCAGACGCATCACCGTCTGGGCGAACGTGCACCCCGTGCCCTCGTAGAGGGCGTGCAGCTTGCGCACCGAGATCGCGAAGCGTCGGGCGACGACGGCCGGAGCCAGGTCGTCGCCGTGCAGGTGCGCGGCGACGTACCGGTTGATCGAGGCCCGCAGCGCGGCGTCGCAGCTCTCGCGGCGTGCGTCCCCGACCAGGTCGCCCGGTCCTGACGCGGCGGCCAGCGTCGTGGTGAACGCGGTCTCCGCCGCCTCGGCGGCGACGCCGTCGAGCGCGCCGATGTTCTGCCAGATCGACGCCATGGTCGACGCCACGAGGTTCGCCATCCCGCTCGTCCTCGAGTCGTGCGCGACAGCCGTGAAGCCCTCGTCCGACGCCAGCATGGGCACGAGGTCTGCCCGCGGCACGCGGAAGGACAGCACCCGCCACTCCCCGTCGCGGGGGTCCTCGACGAAGTCGAGGTGGTACTCGCTCGTCGTGTCGAAGAGCGCGAACCCGCCCGCGGGGACGACGCACGTCCGGTCGTCCTGGCGCCCGATGCACGAGCCCTTCAGCTGCAGGTTGACGAAGACCTCCTCCGACGCGGTCCGTCGCACCTCGGCGCGGCCGTGGGAGATCAGCTGGGTCCGTGAGGACACCTCCGCGCAGTTGGTGCCCGTGAGTCGGCTCGAACGCACCCAGCTCTCGATGCCGCTGCGTGTGCCGGCGTCGGCCGCGTGGTGCGGGCCGCGCTCGGCCGCGAGCGGCGCGAACGCCTCGCAGATCACCTCGCGCCAGTAGGCGAACTGCTCACCGACCGGCCGGTCCGCGGTGGTCCACGAGCGCATCGTCCGTGACGTCTCGCGACCGCTCGGCAGCGTCCGTCCTGGTGCTTGCGGTTGCACGCCCATCGCTGCGTCCTCTCCGATGTCTCCGAGCGTCCCCTCGACGCTAGGACGCGCGTGTTGTGCCGGTGAGGCGCTCGCGGCACCGTCGCGTGTCGAAGTCCTCACGCGCGCGGTCGTGCGGCGGTGAGGTCGCTCGTCGCGTCCGCGAGGGACGTGTCCCAGCCTCTCCTCGAACCCGGTGGCACAGACGCCGGGGGAGGAGGGGACCCCGTCGGTCGCTGGCGCTCCCTCCTCCTCGAATCGCCATGCTCGACAACGCACCACGGCCCCCAGCAAAGAGCGCTGGGGGCCGTGGCACGTGGCGGAGGATAGGGGATTCGAACCCCTGAGAGCTTTCACTCAACCCGCTTTCCAAGCGAGCGCACTAGGCCACTATGCGAATCCTCCGCGGACGAGCGTACCGGTCGCATCCCGCGTGGAACGCACCGGGGCAGCCCCCGTATGCTGGGCCCAGCCCCTCGCGTGGCGCTATCTCACCCAACTCCCCCAGGGCCGGAAGGCAGCAAGGGTCAGTGGGCTCTGGCGGGTACGCGAGGGGTCCTTCACGTCCGCGACCGTCGCCCGGGTCATCCGTCGGACCGACGTCTCTGCGTTCACTTAGGGATGGCGACGCGAACGCAGACAGATCCGTCGCCAGGGCCCGCACGACGACGCCCCCGACCATTGTGCGGTCGGGGGCGTCGGGAGTGGGTGCCGATCAGCCGATCGGGTCGACGACGCCGTGGTCGGTCACCGTCGACGCGAGGCGCGCCAGGTGCTCCGAGCCGTCGCCGAGCGTGTGGTCGATCGCGGTGAGCCGGCTCGTGTAGTGGCCCACCGAGTACTCGGCCGTCATGCCGATGCCGCCGTGCAGCTGGATCGCCTCCTGGCCGATGTGCCGGCCGGCGCGCGAGACCTGCAGCTTCGCGCGCGACGCCGCCTCGACGGCCCGCTCCGGCTCGTCCTGCAGCACCAGCGTCGCCCACGTGACCGTGCTGCGGACCAGCTCCGCCGACACGTACAGGTCGGCCGCCCGGAAGGTCAGCGCCTGGAACGTGTTCAGCGTGACGCCGAACTGCTTGCGCGTCTTGAGGTACTCGGTCGTGATCCGCAGGGCGACGTCGATCGCGCCGACCGCCTCGTGACCAAGTGCGACCTGGCCGCGCGCGACCGCCAGGGCCACCGCGTCGGCCGCGTCGGCCGACGGGTCGCCGAGCGGC
>NZ_JAMXRU010000133.1 GCF_024124745.1 Aeromicrobium sp. CnD17-E | reverse complement strand
TCTCGTTCGCCGCGCACGGCGGCATGGTCGCGCGGGCTGCCGAGCGTCTCGTGCTCGTCGTCAAGGGCGTCGACCCGGCCTCCGTCGTCGTCCCCGAGGCCGGCCACGCCGCCGAGCCCGCCGGCTACGCCGCCGCCCTCACCGCGTACGCCCGCGGCGACGCGACCGGCATCCAGCAGTGGCTCCAGTACGCGTCCCAGGCCCAGGCGCGGGGCGCCGAGGCGTCCCCCGTCGCGCAGGGTCGGCGCTGAGGATCTCCCTGTCTGCTGGTGGCCCTGTCCTGCGGCTGCGTCGGCGCGGCTCCTCGGTCGGGTGGGGGTGCGTCGGTGCGGCTCCTCGGTCGGGTGGGGCTGCGTCGGCGCGGCTCTTTGCTCGAGTGGGGCTGCGCTGGCGCGGCTCTTTGCTCGAGTGGGGCTGCGCTGGCGCGGCTGCGACTCGTCCTGCGCTCCGAAAGGGCCTCGACCGGGCGGCTGGGAGCGGCGGCGCCTCTGGTTCTCGGGCTGTGGCTCGCACTGGGGACGCAAGAATCTGCGTTGGCGCGTCCCATCGGTGGATCTGCAACCGCAGGAGCGCCTCTGCGGTTGATCATCCACCGCCGATGGGGTCCGACGGGGCAACGATGCTTCCTTCTCGTGGACCGTGCCACGAGAAGGGAGAAGCGCTGCCACCCCCACCCCCCAAGGGCGCCCACGCTTCTTCCTTCGTGCGTTCGAGGTCGAACGCTTCTGCGTTGGTGACGGGATTCCGTAGGGAACGCAGAAGCCTTGGAGTCCCACGCACGAACGCAGATCCTTGCGTCCGACGCGGGCCACAGCCCGAGACCCCAGCCCAGCGCGCCCGTCAGCCGCCCGGTCGAGGCCCTTGCGGAGACCACACCCACACCGAGCCGCGCCGACGCAGCCCCACCTCAACAGCAAGCCGCGCCGACGCAGCCCCACCCGACCGAGAACCCGCGTCAACGCACCCGCAGGTCGACGGCGAGGCCCGTCAGACCCGCGGAGCGAGCTGGTCGTAGATCCAGGCGTACGTCTTCTCCAGGCCGTCGCGCAGGGAGATCGACGGCTCCCAGCCGTACAGCTCGTGGAACATCGTGTTGTCGCTGTTGCGCCCGCGGACGCCCTGCGGCGCGGTCAGGTCGTGCTGCTTCTGCACGGTGATGCCGGCGATGTCCTCGAGGATGCCGATCATCTGGTTGATGGTGACGAGCTCGGACGAGCCCAGGTTGACCGGCTCGACGTTCTCGCCGGCGAGGATCTCCTGGGTGCCGCGGACGCAGTCGTCGATGTACATGAAGCTGCGGCTCTGCTCGCCGTCGCCCCACACGTCGATCGTGTGCTCGCCGGTGAGCTTGGCCCACGCGATCTTGCGCGACAGTGCCGCGGGGGCCTTCTCGCGGCCGCCCTCGAACGTGCCCTCGGGGCCGTAGACGTTGTGGTAGCGGGCGACGCGGGTGTGCAGGCCGAAGTCCTCGCGGAAGTGGCGCGCCATGCGCTCGCTGAACAGCTTCTCCCAGCCGTAGCCGTCCTCGGGGTCCGCCGGGTAGGCGTCGGACTCCGTGAGGGCGGTGACGTCGGGGTCGGTCTGCTTGGTGCCGTTGTAGACGCAGGCCGAGCTGCTGTAGAAGAACTGCTCCGTGCCGGCGTCGCGCGCGGCGACGAGCATGTTCGTGCTGGTCAGCACCGACAGCATGCACTCGGCCTTGTTGTTCTCGATGAAGCCCATGCCGCCCATGTCGGCGGCGAGGTTGTAGATCGCCTGGGTGCCCACGGCCATCTTGTGCGCGTCGCCCATGTCGGAGCAGTCGGCGACGACGTTCTCGGCGTCGGCGTGGACCTGGTACCACTCCTCGACCGGCTTCTTGTCGACCGCGCGGACCTGCAGGCCCTGCGCCAGCAGGTCGGCGGCGAGATGTCCGCCGATGAAGCCGCCCGCACCCGTCACCAGAACCGTCATGCCTCGTCCGCCCTCCGTGGGAAGTCGCCCGCGACGTCGGCCGCGGCGTGTGTCCGTACGCCTGTACAACGACCGGGCGCGAGGACGTTACGGGTGCGGGCGTGACGGACGCCGCAGACAGGCTCCCCGACGTGTGCCGTGGCCTGCGCCGTGACCCGGACGCCCCCGCGTCGTTGGAACGCGAGAAGGGCCGAGGGAGAGATGGTCGCTGGCCTAGACTTCGCATCGACCCGCCGAGGGCGGGAGCAGGAGGGAGAGCCGTGGACCTGCGGCAGTTCGTCGGCGCCCTGCGCGCGCGCTGGATCTTCAGCACCGTCACGTTCGTGGTGGGGGCGATCATCACGGTCGCCGTGGTGCTGCTGTCCTCGCCGCAGTACGGCTCGTCCGTGAAGGTCTTCATCTCGACGCCGTCGGGCGGCTCCGCCGAGTACGCAGCCTCGTTCATCGTCACCCAGCGCGTCGCCTCGTACGCCGAGCTCGCGACGGACCCGTCGCTGCTGCAGCGCGTCGTCGACGACCTGAACCTCGACGAGTCGGTCGAGGACCTCGAGAAGCACGTGTCGGCGACGGTCATCACGAACACGCAGACCATCGACCTGCAGGTCACGGCCGACACGCCCGAGGGTGCGCAGCGCATCGCCGGTGCCACGGCCGACCAGCTCGTCGACCTCGTCGAGCAGCTGGAGCGCCCCTCGATCCGCGACGAGGCGCCCGCCATCGCCGCCCGCATCGCCGCCGAGCCGAGCATCAGCGACGTCCCGGTGTCGCCGAACATCCCCCTCAACATCGGCATCGGCCTGCTCGTGAGCCTGTTCCTGGCGATCGTCGGTGCACTGCTGCGCGACCTCTTCGACCGCACGGTCAAGTCGCGCCAGGACGTCGAGCGCATCAGCGAGCAGGCCGTCCTCGCGACGCTGCCCTTCGACCCGCTCGTCAAGCGCACGCCGCTCATGACCGAGACGGGCGGCAGCCTCGCGGAGGCGTTCCGCGTGCTGCGCACGAACCTGCAGTTCTCCGACATCGACGGCGAGAGCCACGCGATCCTCGTCTCCAGCGCGCTGCCGAACGAGGGCAAGACGCTGGTCGCCACCAACCTGGCGCTGTCGATGGCGCAGTCGGGCCGCTCGGTGCTGCTCATCGACGCCGACATGCGCAACCCCAACGTCGCCGAGCTGCTGGCGCTCGAGAACTCCGTCGGCGTCGTCACGGTCCTCGTCGGCCGCACGTCGCTGGAGGAGGCCACGCAGCCGCACGTCAGCGGCATCAGCTTCATGGGCACCGGCCCCGCGCCGCCGAACCCGGCGGAGGTGCTCGACACGCAGGCCATGCGCGACCTCCTCACGCGGGTCCGTGAGCAGTACGACGCGGTGATCATCGACGCGCCGCCGATGCTGCCGGTCGCCGACGCCTCGATCCTGCTCCCGGAGGTCGACGGGGTGCTGCTGCTCGTGCGTCACGGGTCCACCACCCGCGAGCAGCTGCGGCTCGCCGTCGGCCGCATCCAGACGATCGGTGGTCGGCTCTTCGGCACCGTCCTGAACCGCACCCCGCGCCGCTCGGGCGACGCGGACGGCTACGGCTACGGGTACGGCCACGGGTACGGGTACGGGTACTCCCCGCAGCCCGACCCCGAGCCCGAGCCGCGTGCCACCGTGGTCGAGGAGAAGCTCCGCGGCCTCACGACGCGCGGACGACGCGTCCGGCGGTGAGCAGGGTGGGCACCCCGGCATGAGCGGCGTGACGCGGCAGCGGTCGAACGGGACGCTGCGCCCCGAGTGGGTGGAGCAGGTCCGCTCGGCCGTGCCCGCCATCGTCACGGGGCTCGCGCTCGTGCTGCTCGTGCCGCGAGCGGCGTCGTCGGTCGTGGTCGGCGTCGTGCTCCTGCTCGTCCTGACCGGCGTGGCGGTGCTGGCCGTCGTGGGCTTCGAGGGCGCCGCCATCGGCTTCCTGGTGCTCGGCACGGCGCTGTCACCGCTGGACAACCTCCGCCCCGTCGCGGCCCTGGCGTTCGCGTCGACGTCCGACATCATCCTGCTGCTCGGCGTGTTCGCCCTCGTGCCGGTGCTCATCGGTCGGCGGCTCGTCATCGACCCGCTCTTCCTCGGGGCCGGCGCGGCGTTCGTCGTGGTGGGCCTGTTCACGTCGGCCCTGGCGGCCGACCCCGGGACGAGCCTGAACAACCTGCTGCGCCTGGTGGTCGGGGCGCTGCTGCTGCCGATCTTCTACATGGCCTGGCGGCCCCCGCGTGCCGTGGTCGTCTCGCTCGCGCTGGCCTACGTCGCCGGCAACGTCGCGAACGTCGTCGCCGCCTACACGGTCGGCGGCGTCGGCGACGGTGGTCGTCGCATCGGGTACTCGACGCACCCGAACGTCCTGGGCCTGTGCGCGATGCTCGCGATCGCCCTGCTGCCGTTCCTGCTGGCCGCGGTGCCCCGCGGGTGGCGTCCGGCGGTCGTGGCCGCGACGGCCGTCTGCGCGTGGGGCGTGTGGATCAGCGGGAGCCGTGCGGCGCTCGTGGCGGCGGGAGCGGTGCTCGTGCTCTGGGTGCTGGTCAGCCGCTCGGTCACCGTCGCGCTGACCCTCTTCGGGCTGGGCCTGGTGCCGCTGTACTACGTCGGCGTGAACATCTCGAACCTCGCCGCCAGCGACAACGCGCTCGGGCGGCTGCTCGGCGGTGGGTCGTCGCAGGGCTCCAACGCCGAGCGCGAGGTGATCGCCCGCGAGGCGTGGGAGGTCTTCCTCAGCCACCCGATCCTCGGCAACGGCCTGTCCGACGTGCTCAAGGCGCACAACATCTACCTGCAGGTCGCGGCGGCCGTGGGCATCGTCGGCTTCGCGTTCTTCGTCGTGATGCTGGGCTCGACGGTGGTCCGCTCGCTCAGCCTCGACCGCGTCGGCGGGCTCCTCGTCCTGCCCTGCCTGGGCTACCTGATGATCGGCTTCATGACGACGATCCTCTGGGACCGTTACGTCTGGGCGGTCCTCGCCCTCCCGTTCCTCGCGTCGGCGGCATTCGCCGCCGACCGGGCCGTCGCCGACGCGGACGTCGCGTCGGACGATCCCCTCCCCATCCCGACATCACCGGAGGCCCCATGACCGTCCTCGACCGCGCCACGTGGGTGGCCCGCCGCACCCGTCAGACGGTCTCGGTGTTCGACAACGGCTGGACGGTGCTGCGCCACATGGCGACCGGTGCCGACGAGCTGGCCTTCGAGGTCGACGGCCTGACGATCCACTGCCCGAACGCACCCGGGGCCCGGGTGCCCGTCTACGAGGTGTTCGCCGAGGACGAGTACTCGCTCGACTGGTTCGCGCAGGGGCTGCCCGCCGACGTGCACGTGGTCGACATCGGCGCGCACATCGGCTGCTTCTCCACCGACCTGGTGCGACGGTTCCCGGGCGCGTCGGTGCACTCCTACGAGCCGACCCCCTCCACGGGCGCCTACACGGTCCGCAACGTGGAGTCCAACCGCCTCGGCGACCGCATCACGGTCCACCGCGCAGCCGTGGGTGCGCGCGCGGGCACGCTCGTCATGGCCGACAACGGACCCGGCAGCGGCCACAACGGCGTGCTGCACCTGGGCGAGTCGGGCGCCACGGAGATCGAGGTGGCGTGCGAGAGCATCGCCGACGCCTTCGCGGCCTCCGGCGGTCGCGTCGACCTGCTCAAGATGGACGCCGAGGGCGCCGAGTACGGCATCGTGCTCGAGTCCGACCCGGCGCTCTGGTCCGGGGTCCGTCGCGTCGTCATGGAGTACCACCACTCCGACGACCACGACTTCGGCGAGCTGCGGACCTTCCTCGAGGCGGCCGGGCTGTCGCTCGTGCGGCACGAGACCGGTGGTCCGGGCTTCGGCCTCGCCTGGTTCTCGCGCGACCCGCTGCCCGCCGCCGGCTGAGCCGCGTCGGCTCCCGACGCAGGAGGACGGCGCCACCGGGGTGGGTGGCGCCGTCCAGGGGTCCAGCAACGCATCAGCTACCAGGCGTGCACTTCCTCGTATCGTCGGCCCGGGTCCGCCGGCGGTGACGGGTGTCCCGGAGTCTCGACAACCCAGTGGGACGGGTGATCGCCGCGTGGGTACTGGGTGCTGGGCCGTCTGTGGAGTTGTCCTGCTGCTTCCCTTTGTACGCCCGCCGACGGGACGACGGAACCCCTACGCGGACGTAACCTCACGTGCCCGGTTTCACGAGCGCACGAGCAGGCGCCGACCGGGCGTGCGCCGGGCGCGCAGGCCTCGCTGCACGAGCAGCGCGGTGCCCGCGGCGGCGCCGGCCCCGACCAGGGCCCAGAACGCGCGACCCGTCGTGCTGTGCAGTCCCAGGCGGCTGCGCAGCGCCACCGGACGGTCGAACACCAGCACCGGCCACTCGCGCTCGGCGGCGATCCGGCGCAGCGCCTTGTCGGGGTTGACGGCGAACGGGTGGCCGACGGCCTCGAGCATCGGCACGTCGGTCTCGGAGTCGGAGTAGGCGAAGCAGGCGTCGAGGTCGTAGCCGCGCTCCTCGGCGAGCCGGCGCATGGCCGTCGCCTTGTGCGGGCCGTAGGCGTAGAACTCGACCTCGCCGGTGTAGCGACCGTCGCGCTCGACCAGCCGGGTGGCGATGACGTCGTGCACGCCGAGCAGCTCGCCGACCGGTCCGACGACCTCCGAGCCCGACGCGGAGACGATGACGACGTCGCGCCCGGCGCGCTGGTGGTGCTGGACGAGGTCGACGGCCTCGGCGTAGACGATCGGGTCGATCACGTCGCGGAGCGTGCGGCGCACGGCGTCGCGGACGACCTCCACGTCCCACCCGGCGATGAGCGACGTCATCTGCTGGCGCATCTTCTCCAGCTGGTCGTGGTCGGCGCCGTTGAGCCCGAACATGAAGTTCGCGTAGGCGCTGCGGAGCACGGCGCGCCGGGTCAGCAGCCCGCCCTCGAAGAACGGCTTGCTGAAGGCCAGGGCGCTGGACCGGGCGATGATCGTCTTGTCCAGGTCGAAGAACGCGGCCGAACGGGGGCTCACCCGGCCAGGATAGGCCCGCTCGCGGAACCGCCGTCCACAGGTGCGCACGCCGGTGCGTCGCGCGGCGTCCCTTCGTCCACAGGCAGGGCGAGGCAGGCTTCCGCCGGCCGGCGCCCGCTGGTTGCGTGGGCGTCATGGACACCGCGCCCCTGCTCGTGGCCACGGCCGACCCCGACGCGCTGGACGACGCGCTGCGCTGGTGCGCGGCCGTGGGCGTCACCCCCGAGGTCGCGTCGGACGCCGTGGCGGCGCGGAGGTCCTGGTCGGCG
>NZ_JAMXRU010000132.1 GCF_024124745.1 Aeromicrobium sp. CnD17-E | reverse complement strand
CGACAGGGTGTCGTCGGGGGCCAGGGTGACGCGGTCGCCGACGGCGAGGAGCGCCGACCGGGCCGCCTCGTCCGCGCGGTCGCGCCACCGCGCGGCACCGTCGACGTCGACGGACTGCGCGCACCCCGCCGTCAGCAGGGCGAGCGCGGCCACGGTCGTGCCGAGGTGTCGGGGCGTCACTGCTTCAGGAGCATCGCGGCGCCGAGGGTCTCCTCGGGCACGCCCAGTCCCTCGACGAGCGTGAGCAGGTGCGGGCGCAGCCCGGCGAGCTGCTCGTTGAGCAGCTGCGTGACGGCCTTGGCGCGCTGGTCGGAGATGCGGTTGTGGGCCATGAACCACGCCAGGTCGTCCTCGATGACGCTCAGCGCGTACACGGTGCACACCTGGCGCAGGAGGTCTGCGGCCTCCTCGTCCTCGCAGCGGGCGATGCCGGCGGTGAACGCCTCGAGCACGACGCGGTCGACGTGCGCGCGACCGCAGCGGATGAGGTGGTCCTGGGCGTCGTTGAAGATGCGGAACGCCTCCTCGCCCTTGGCCTTCGCGGCCCGCTGGAGGCGTCGGGCGGCCGTCTCGATGAGGTGCTGCTCGCGGTCCTCGAACAGGCTCAGCTGCGTGCCGCGGTCGAGCAGGTCGTGCGCGTCGCCGCCGGCGGGTGCCGCGTCGATGAGGCGCTGGATGAGCTGGCTGGCGGCGGTCCGCTCGCGGACCGTGTCGGCGACCGTCTCGGCGACGAACCGGACCATGCCGAACGGGTCGAGCCCGCCGACCTCCTTGGCGTAGGAGGTGAGCAGCTCCTTGCTGAGCAGCTGCAGCATGACGTGGTTGTCGCCCTCGAAGGTCGTGAACACGTCGATGTCGCCGCGCAGGACCGTGAGCCGGTTCTCGGCGAGGTAGCCCGCGCCACCGCACATCTCGCGCGACTCGTTGATCGCGCGGGACGCGTGCCAGGTCATGATCGCCTTCAGCCCGGCGGCGCGGCCCTCCAGCTCACGCTGCTGCTGCGCGTCGGGCTCGGTGGCGCGCTGCAGCCGGTCCATGCGCGAGACCTGCTGGTTCTGGGCGAACCGGTACGCGTAGGAGCGGGCCAGCAGCGGCAGCAGACGACGCTGGTGCAGGCGGTAGTCGGCGAGCAGCACCTCCGGCTCGCCCTCCTGGCCGAACTGGCGACGCTGCAGCGCGTAGCGGCCGGCGATGCTGAGCGCGACCTCGGCCGCCGCGAGCGCCGAGCCGCCGACGCTGATCCGTCCGCGCACGAGCGTGCCGAGCATGCTGAAGAAGCGTCGGTTCACGTCGTCGATGGGCGAGGAGTAGGTGCCGTCCTCGGCCACGTCGCCGTACTTGTTGAGCAGGTTTACGCGGGGGATGCGCACCTGGTGGAACGCCAGACGCCCGTTGTCGACGCCGCCCAGGCCGCCCTTGTGCCGGTCGTCGCCGACCTCGACGCCCTCGAGCACCTGGCCCTGGTCGTCGCGGATCGGCACCAGGAAGCAGTGCACGCCGTGGTTCTCGCCGCGCGTGACGAGCTGCGCGTACACCGCGGCCACGGTGGCGTGCGCGGCGGCGTTGCCGATGTAGTCCTTCGTCGCCGACGGCGTGGGGGAGTCGACGACGAACTCCTGCGTCTCGGCGTCGTACGTGGCGGTCGTCTCGAGGTGCTGGACGTTGCTGCCGTGCCCGATCTCGGTCATCGCGTAGCAGCCGACGAGGTCGAGCTCGATGAGCCGGGGGATGAGGTCGCGGTGCCGCTCGGTGCCGAGGTTCTCGACCGCGCCGCCGAAGAGTCCCCACTGCACGCCGGCCTTGACCATGAGGGACAGGTCGAACTGGGCGAGCATCTCGATGCCGGTGACCGCCATGCCGGGGTCGCCGCCCCCGCCGTGCTCGGTGCGGAAGCCGGCCGCGGGCACGCCGGTCGGCACGAGGCCGTGCAGCTGGCGCAGGGTGCGCTCGCGGGCGGCGTCGATGTCGAGGTCGAGGTCGTAGGCCAGCTCCATCGCCGCGAGCTCCGTGCGCGACTGCTCGCGCACGTGCCGCCACTTTCCGTCGAGGGCGATGCGGACTTCGTCGGACAGCGTCATGGGGCGAACGCTACTCGCGCTCGGGGGTCCCCGCAGTGCTGTGAGCGAGCCGTCCGCGGTCAGGCCGGGGCGACGAAGATCGCGGCTGCGGCGACGTGCCCCAGGTCGCGCTGGGTGCCGTCGAGCTCGACGGCCAGGGTGCCCGCGAAGTCGTGGCGCTCGACGAGCCGCAGCGTCACGCCGAGCGTCATGCCGAGGTCGACGAGGTGGCGCAGCAGGGCGGGGTCCTCGTCGGAGACCCGCACGACCCGCAACCGTGCAGGCGCCTCGACGTCGACGAGGGGACGCGCGTCGAGGGCGGGCAGGTGGCCGTCCGCGGTCGGGATGGGGTCGCCGTGCGGGTCGAACTCGGGGTGCCCGAGGCGGGCGGAGAGACGCTCGACGAAGTCGTCGCTGACGGCGTGCTCGAGCACCTCGGCCTCGTCGTGCACCTCGTCCCACGCGTAGCCCAGGTAGTCGACGAGGAAGGTCTCGACGAGGCGGTGGCGTCGGACCATCGCGAGCGCGGCCGCGCGGCCGGCGTCGGTGAGGGTGGCGGTGCCGTAGCGCTCGTGGTCGACCAGCCCCGCGGCGGCGAGCTTCTTGAGCGCCTCGGACACGGTGGACGGGGAGACGCCGAAGCGCTCGGCGAGCGCCCGCGACGTGACGGGCGAGTCGTCCCACTCCTGGGTGGTCCAGATGACCTTCAGGTAGTCCTGCATCGAGGACGACAGGGCGGAGGCGGGCACCGCTCCAGGGTAGGGGAGGGCGGACGCGTCCCGGGGCGCTCACGACGTCCCGCACGAGTTCGGTCTGCCGAACTTGTGTGTTCTGCCTGGGGTGGTAGCGTGTCGGACATGGCGAACATCGCGCACTCCGGCTCCTCGCGGCCGGCCGCTCCCCGGCTCGACGCCGTGCAGCTGCGGCTCCTGCGCTCCGGCCTGGTGCGCACCGTGCTGTTCGTCGGCGGCTTCGTCGCCGTCGTCGCGGTGGGCGGCCAGGTCGGCTGACCCGCCCCTGGCGGTGCGCATAGGGTCGTGGTGCACCCCGACCCGGAGGACCCCATGACCGGATGGACCACGCCCGACCTCTGCGACGACCACCACCCCGACCGCGTGTCGGTCCTGCAGCCCGGGCTCCTGCGAGGCTTCGGTGGACGGGAGGCCTTCGCCGGCCCCGTCGAGACGGTCTCCTGCTTCGAGGACAACTCGCGCGTCAAGGAGCTGGGCGAGCAGCCCGGTGAGGGACGGGTCCTCGTCGTCGACGGCGGCGGCTCGCTGCGCCGCGCCCTCCTCGGCGACCTCATCGCCGCCCGCTACGTCGAGAACGGCTGGGCCGGCCTCGTCATCCACGGGGCCGTGCGCGACGTGGAGGTCCTGCGCGACCTCGACCTCGGTGTCCAGGCCCTCGCGCCCACGCCCGTGCGCACCGAGCGCCGCGGCCTCGGCGACGTCGGCGTCGCGCTGGCCTTCGGGGGCGTCACGGTGCGGCCCGGGCAGTGGGTCTACGCCGACGCCACCGGCGTGCTCGTGGCCGAGGGCCGCCTCGACGCGGTGTGAGCGCGGTGTGAGCACCGTGCCGTCGGGCGGGCAGGACTGGAGACGCGGTCGTCCGGTCGACACCGCCCCTCCGTCGCGACCGCCCCGGTACGACCACCCCCCGGGCAAGACGGGCCGGACGTGGCGTCTGGGTGACGTCGTCGACGGGGCGTTCTTCGTCGTCGGCGCCCTGCTCGCCGTCTGGCTCGGCTGGGAGCTCGCCCCGACCGACGGGTGGCGCGGCCTGCTCAGCTGGGACGGCGCAGCCTGGTTCGTCCTGTTCTGGGTGCTCCTCGCCTACGTCGGCCTGCCGCGGCTCCAGCAGGTGCTGAGCCGGGTGTACGTGCCCGACTACTTCATCGGGCGGACCCTGACGACCGTGGGCATGCTCGGCGACCCGGTGAACCTGGCGCTCGACGGGACCGAGGCCGACGTGCACGCGGCCATGGTCGAGGCCGGCTGGACGCGTGCCGACGAGGTGACGCTGCGCTCGTCGTGGGGCATCGTCGTGTCCGCGCTGCTGCGCCGCTCCTACCCGGCGGCGCCGGTGTCGCCGCTGCTCCTGTTCGGCCGCCCGCAGGCCTTCGCGTACGAGCGCGAGGTCGACGGCAACGCCGCGCGACGTCACCACGTGCGGTTCTGGCCGGTGCCGGAGGGCTGGGTGCTGCCCGGCGGCTTCCGGGTCGACTGGCTCGCCGCCGCCACGTACGACCGTGCCGTCGGTCTGTCGTTGTTCACGCTGCAGGTGACCCACAAGGTCGACGCGGACGTCGACGTCGAGCGCGACTTCGTCGTCGACTCGGTCCGCTACGCGGTGCCGTCGGCGAGGCTGCGGGTGGTGGAGGACTTCTCGACCGCGTTCACGGCCCGCAACGGTGGCGGCGACGTGGTGCGCAGCGACGGCACGCTCGCGGTGCTCGACCTGACCGACCTGGGTGCGCCGGGACGTCCGGACGCTCCGCACGCGGCCTCGACCTGGGAGCACCACCTGCCGCCGCCGTCGCTGCTGCTCAGCGGCGTCTTCCTCGTGGCGAAGGCGGTCCTCGCCGTCGCGGGGGCGGTGGCCGTGTCCGGGGCCGACCTGCTCACCTCCTCGGCGTCGGTGGCGGAGGTGGCACGCCTGAGCGGCGCGACGGTCCTGGGTGCCGTCCTGTGGGGGCTGGTGGTGGCGCGCCGGTCGCTCGCCCGCGTGCTCCTGATGGTGGTGTGCACGGCCGAGGCGGTCGTGCAGCTCGCGCTGCTGTCGGACGGTCCCCGCCCCAGCCTGGTCGTGCTGGGCTCCGCCGGGCTCTCCGTGCTGGTGGTGGTGTCCGTGAGCTCCTCGGAGGTGCGCCGGTGGGTCGCTCGACGACGGACGGACGCCTGAGATCCCGGTCTCAGGCCTCGCTGCGCGACGGGAGCGGGTGGTACCGTCCGCCTGTCAGTCGACACACCACTCCACGTGCCCGACTGCGGGGAAGCCGGTCGAAGTCCGGCGCTGACCCGCAACCGTAGCCCCCGCCGCCCGCCGTCGGGGGGAGCCGGAACACCGCACCGGGCACCCGACCGAATCACGCTGTCGTGGTCGCAGCGGGTCTCCCCTCCAGGGGCGTCCCATGCTCTTTTTGCAGCGGGTGAGGACCCCCATGAAGCACACCCTCCGTCGCGGCGCCGTCGCGACCGCCGTCGTCGCCCTCGGCGCCGGACTCCTGGGCGCCGCCCCGGCCGCGCAGGCCGCCCCGAACTCCTACGCCTACTCCGCGGCGCGGTGGCTGGACGACCAGCTGACCGACGGCGTCGTGCACAACGAGCAGTACGACTTCGACGACCTCGGCCTGACCATCGACGTCCTCCTCGCGCTGCACGACCTCGACACCCGCGCCGCCACGCAGCAGCGCATCGTCGAGGCGCTGGCGTCGAAGGTCGACGAGTACACGACCGGCGGCTCGTTCGCCCCCGACGACCGCTACGCCGGCGCCACGGGCAAGCTCGCCAGCGCGGTCCAGGAGGCGGGCCAGGACGCGACGAGCTTCGGCGGGGTCGACCTGGTCCAGCGCGCCGAGGAGCGCGTGGTCGCCGAGGGGGCGGCAGCCGGCCGGGCCAGCGACCTCTCCTCGTACGGGGACTACTCGAACACGATCGGCCAGGCGTGGGTCGTGAGGGCGCTGTCGACGGCGTCGTCGAGCCGCGCGGCGTCGACGGTCGAGTACCTCCTGAAGCAGCAGTGCGCCGACGGCGGGTTCCGAGTGAGCATGGCCGACGAGCAGTGCGGGACGCCTGGTGCCGAGCAGGGCCCGACCGTCGACGCCACCGCGTTCGCCCTCCAGGCGCTGGAGGTCGCGCGCGAGCACGGGGTCACCGGTCTCGACGACGACGTCGACGAGGCCACCGGCTGGCTGCTGCGGACGCAGGCCGCCGACGGCTCCTTCAGCGACGGCGGCACCCCCAACACGAACAGCACGGGCCTGGCGGCCGCGACCCTGAAGAGCGTCGGCCAGGTCGGTCGCGCCGGCGCCGCCGCGTCGTGGATCGTCAGCAAGCAGGTCACCGACGCCAAGGCCGAGGACACCGCGCTGGGCAACGAGATCGGCGCGATCGCCTACGACGACGCAGCCCTGCAGACCGGGCTCGAGAAGGGCATCCCGGTCGAGGCGCGTGACCAGTGGGTCCGCGCCACGGCGCAGGCCGCCGTCGGTGTCGACGCCCAGCTGCCGCCCGCGACGTTCACGGTGGCCGCCCCCACGGGCTACGTGGCGGGCGGAGGCACCGTGGCCGTGCGAGCCATGGGCCTCGCCTCGGGCGAGAAGGCCCGGGTGGTCCTGGCGGGCGGAGGCGCCGTGAGCGTCTTCGCGAACGCGGACGGCGTGGCGACGGCCTCGGTGAAGGCACCGACGCGGACGGGGACCGTGCGCGCGACGGTCACCGGCTCGCGCAGCAACCGGGTCGGCACGACGTCGGTGCGCGTGCTCGCCACGTCGGCACGCTTCCCGGCGAGCGTGGGTGCGACGTCGGTGAAGGTCAACGGCAAGGTCCGGGTGAACGCCCGTGGACTCGCGGCCGGCGAGCCGGTGCGCGTGTACTACCGCAGCCGCTACGTGGCGACCGGCACGGCGTCGAGCACGGGACGCTTCACGACGGTCATCGGCGTGGGCCCCGCGACCGGACGCAAGACGGTGTTCGTCCGCGGTCTCACGGACACGCGCCAGGGCACGGCCACCCTCACGGTGGTCCGATGACCCGACGGCTCCTGGCCGCGCTGGTCGCCACCCTGCTCGGGGTGGCGTCCGGCGCGGTCGTCGTGCAGGCACCGGCCCAGGCTGCGGCCTGCGCGCAGGGCGACGGGGTGACCGTCGTCGTCGACCCCCACCAGCTCGGCGGTGGCGTGAGCACCACGTGCGTCCCGGGCTCGGGCAGCAAGGCGTCCGCCGCGTTCACCGCGGCCGGTGTCTCGATGCAGCGAGCCGCTCGCGAGCGTGGCTTCGTGTGCCGGGTCAACGCGCTGCCGGCCGACGCCGGCTGCGTGCAGGCGTCGCCCGCCGACGCGTACTGGTCGCTCTGGGTGTCCACGGGCAACGGGTCGTGGAGCTATGCGCAGATCGGCGTCGACGGGCTCGACGTCCCGCGTGGCGGCTGGGTCGCGTGGAGCTGGCAGGGCCAGGCGAGCCGCGCGCAGCCGGGCGTCACCCCGGCCGGCGCGGCGGCCGCCCAGCCGTC
>NZ_JAMXRU010000131.1 GCF_024124745.1 Aeromicrobium sp. CnD17-E | reverse complement strand
GACCTGGGCGGGCCGGCCGTGCTGCCGCTCCTCATGCCCGTCCACCTCAGGTCGACGCCCGCGGAGCGACGGACGGTCGGGTGGCTCACGACCACGGTCCCCGTCGAGCTGGCGACGCACCCCGACCCGTGCGCGTCGCTCGCGCACGCCGCCGGAGCCGTCGAGGCCGCCCGTGGGATGGCGGCCGTGCCCCTCGACCAGGTGCTCGGGACCGCGTCGCGGCCGCTGGTGCGCGAACGGTCTGACGTCTTCATGGCCTCCTACCTCGACTACCGGCGCCTGCCCGGGCACCAGGAGCTGCTGAGGCGCCGAGCCCACCACGTGTCGGCACCGACCGTGGCCGACGACCTCCAGGTGTGGGTCTCCCGTACGCCCGAGGGTCTCGGTGTGCGCGTCCGCACACCGGCCACGCTGACGGCGGCCCGGGTCGTCGCGAGCCTGCTCGAGTGCTGGCGGGACCGGGTCGCCACCCTGGCCTCCGGGCCGTGCACCAGTCCGCTCGCGCTCACCGGAGCGGGTCGACCGGCTCACCCCGTCGGGTCACCATGAAGTGCAGGTGGCAGCCCGTGGACAGGCCGGTCGAGCCGACCGCACCGAGCACCGTGCGCGACGTCACCCGTGCGCCGGGTGCCACCGACGTGGCGGAGAGGTGCGCGTACCCGGTCTCGAGCCCTGGGCCGTGCTCGACCACGACCCGCAGGCCGTACGGACCGTCGTGACCCACGCTGCGCACGGTGCCGGTGCGTGCTGCCCGGACGGGCGTGCCGCACGCGGCGCCGAGGTCGACCCCGTCGTGCAGCTTGCGCACCCCGGTGACCGGG
Organism: Aeromicrobium sp. CnD17-E; assembly: GCF_024124745.1. GTDB lineage: Bacteria > Actinomycetota > Actinomycetes > Propionibacteriales > Nocardioidaceae > Aeromicrobium. The sequence goes on along the minus strand of NZ_JAMXRU010000131.1, from coordinate 6,684 downwards.
TGCACCCGCACCCCGTACGCCGACGTGACCGGGCCTCCCACCGGCCGCGACCACCCGCCCCTCCCTCCCGCCGCCCCGCCGAACGTGCCCGCGGGCGGGCGGGGGAGCGGGCCCTGCGGGTCGACGAGCACGAACCGCGACGCACCCGTCAGCCGACCCCGCGGGTCGAGGTAGCGCTCGCCTGCGAGCCGGCCGAGGTGCAGACAGGGTCCCGCGCAGTGCGAGCCCGCGACGTCGAGCCGACCGAGGACGTCACCGGCCTCCACCGCGTCGCCGGCGCGGACGACACGACGGACCACCGGCTGGTAGGTGGACCGCTCCGCCCCGTGCTCGACCGTCACCACGCCCACGCCCGCGACGGTGCCCGAGAACAGGACCCGCCCGACCGCCACGGAGCGGACCGGCTCGCCGGCCCGGCCGGGGAGGTCGACCCCGCGGTGACCCGCCCGGTACGGCCCGTCGGGCAGGTCGAACTCCGCCGTCACCTGACGCGAGCCGAGGGGCCACCGCCACGGCGGGCCGTCGGCGGGTGCCCCGTCGGCGCCGGCCGGACCGGGCTGGAGGAGCGTCAGCAGCGTGAGGAGCGGGACCAGCAGGAGCAGGACACTCGAAGACGGGTGGCGCATGTCCCGAGCCAACCGTCGCCGGTACCCCCGCTCCAGGGGACGACACCGAGCTGTGGACGCCGCCGACCCGCGGCGCGCGGTCGTCGCGCACCTGTGGATTTCTCGATCTCGGACCCCGTGTCCTAGACTGACCCCATCACGTCCTCGGACGTGAAATTCGCACGCCCGCCTCCGTCGTGACACCGCCAGCCGGTCGAACCTCGGGCGCGACCCTGGTCCTGCTCGCAGGTCGGCTCGCGCGGCGCGGGAGTCAGGGCACCACCGACCGGTGGTGCGTCAACCAGGAACCGGACCACCCGCCCTCGGGCCGGTGCGTCCACAGGAAGGATCGACCATGGCGGTCGTCACCATGCGAGAGCTGCTCGAGAGCGGCGTCCACTTCGGGCACCAGACCCGTCGCTGGAACCCGAAGATGAAGCGCTTCATCTTCACCGAGCGCAACGGCATCTACATCATCGACCTGCAGCAGTCGCTGGCCTACATCGACGCCGGCTACGAGTTCGTCAAGAACACCGTCGCCCGCGGCGGCACGATCCTCTTCGTCGGCACCAAGCGCCAGGCGCAGGAGCCGATCGAGGAGCAGGCCAAGCGCGTCGGCATGCCCTACGTGAACCAGCGCTGGCTGGGCGGCATGCTCACCAACTTCCAGACGATGCACCAGCGCCTCCAGCGCATGAAGGAGCTCGAGGAGATCGACTTCGACGACGTGGCCGGCTCCGGCCGCACGAAGAAGGAGCTCCTCCAGATGCGTCGCGAGTACGACAAGCTCAACCGCACCCTCGGTGGTGTGCGCGACATGGGCCGCACGCCGTCCGCGGTGTGGATCGTCGACACCAAGAAGGAGCACCTCGCCGTCGACGAGGCCAAGAAGCTGAACATCCCGATCGTCGCGATCCTCGACACGAACTGCGACCCCGACGACGTCACCTACCCGATCCCGGGCAACGACGACGCCATCCGCTCCGTCAGCGTCCTGACGCGCGTCGTCGCCGACGCCGTCGCCGAGGGCCTGCTGCAGCGAGGCGGCGCCAAGACGGGCGCCGAGGAGGCCGGCTCCGAGCTCGGTGGCGGCGAGCCGCTCGCCGAGTGGGAGCGTGAGCTCCTGGAGAAGAAGGACGACGCCCCCGCCGAGGCCCCCGCGGCCGACGCGCCCGCCGCCGAGGCGACCCCCGCGGCCGAGGCTCCGGCTGCCGAGGCGACCGAGCCGGCCGCCGCCGAGAAGTGACGTCGACCCCGTGACACCCGGTCGGGTGCCGGACGACCTCCGGCACCCGACCACCCCCCCTTCCACCACCACGACCCAGGGAAGAGACCCTCACATGGCCATTGCTGCCGCAGACGTGAAGAAGCTCCGCGACGCCACCGGCGCGGGCATGATGGACGCCAAGAAGGCCCTCACCGAGGCCGACGGCGACTTCGACAAGGCCGTCGAGATCCTGCGCATCTCCGGGGCTGCGAAGGCCGCGAAGCGCGGCGCCGAGCGCGAGGCCTCCGCCGGCCTCGTGGCCAGCTCCGGCAACGCGATCGTCGAGCTGAACTCCGAGACCGACTTCGTCGCGAAGAACGAGCAGTTCATCGCGCTCGCCGAGCGGCTCGCCGCCGCGGCCGACGCCACGAAGCCCGCCGACGCCGAGGCGTTCGCGAAGACCACGCTCGACGACGGCAAGACCGTCGAGGAGACCATCAGCGCCCTCGCCGCCGTCATCGGCGAGAAGATCCAGCTCGGCCGCGTGGCCGCGTTCGACGGCCAGGTCGCCGTCTACCTGCACCGTCGCGCCAGCGACCTGCCGCCCGCCGTCGGCGTGCTCGTCGAGTACACCGGTGACGACCTCGACGCCGCACGCGGCGCCGCCATGCAGATCGCCGCCATGCGCCCGCGCTACCTCACCCGCGAGGACGTCCCCGCCGACATCGTCGCCAAGGAGCGCGAGATCGCCGAGGCGACGGCGCGCGAGGAGGGCAAGCCCGAGCAGGCGATCGCGAAGATCACCGAGGGTCGCGTGAACGGCTTCTTCAAGGACGTCGTCCTGCTCGACCAGCCGTCGGTCACCGACAACAAGAAGTCGGTCAAGGCCGTCCTCGACGGCGCCGGCGTGGACGTCAAGCGCTTCGCCCACATCGAGATCGGCGCCTGATCCACGGAGCCGACCAGCACCACGACAGGAAGGACCGGAGCATCGTGACCCACCACCCGACGCACGGTGACCCGGCCGACCTCAGCACCGCGGACGCCGGGGCCCCAGGCCCCGGCGTCCGCCGCGTGCTGCTCAAGCTGTCCGGCGAGGTGTTCGGCGGCGGCAAGATCGGCATCGACCCCGACGTCGTCAACGGCATCGCCCGCCAGGTCGCCGAGGCGGTCCGCGAGGGCGCGCAGGTGGCGATCGTCGTCGGCGGCGGCAACTTCTTCCGCGGCGCCGAGCTGAGCCAGCGGGGCATGGAGCGCTCGCGGGCCGACTACATCGGCATGCTCGGCACCGTCATGAACAGCCTCGCCCTGCAGGACTTCATCGAGAAGCAGGGCATCGACACCCGCGTGCAGTCGGCCATCACCATGGGCCAGGTCGCGGAGCCCTACATCCCGCGCCGGGCGATGCGCCACCTCGAGAAGGGGCGCGTCGTCATCTTCGGCGCGGGTGCGGGCATGCCCTACTTCAGCACCGACACCGTGGCCGCCCAGCGCGCCCTGGAGATCAAGGCCGACGCGGTGCTCATGAGCAAGAGCGGCGTCGACGGGGTGTACTCCGCCGACCCGCGTACCGACGCCTCCGCGCGCCGCTTCGACGACCTCACCTTCGCGGAGGCCCTGCGCCTCGGCCTGAAGGTCGTCGACGCCGCCGCGTTCGCGCTCTGCATGGAGAACAACCTGCCGATGATCGTCTTCGGCATGGAGGGTGAGGGCAACATCGCCCGGGTGCTCCAGGGTGAGAGGATCGGGACGCTGGTCCACGGCGACGCAGGACCACACATCGGGACGACGACAGGAGACGCACCGTGATCGACCAGACCCTGCGCGAGGCCGGCACCAAGATGGACAAGGCCGTCGAGCACACCCAGGAGGAGTTCGCGGCCATCCGGACCGGTCGCGCCCACCCGGCGATGTTCTCCCAGATCACGGCCGACTACTACGGGACGCCGACGCCCCTGCAGCAGCTGGCCGGCTTCCAGGTGCCCGAGCCGCGCACCGTCATCATCAGCCCGTACGACCAGGGTGCGAAGGGTGCGATCGAGCGGGCCATCCGCGACTCCGACCTCGGCGTGAACCCCTCCGACGACGGCAAGGTGCTGCGCGTGACGCTGCCCGAGCTCACCGAGGAGCGCCGCCGCGAGTACATCAAGCTCGCCCGCTCCAAGGCCGAGGAGGGACGCGTCGCCGTCCGCGGCGTGCGACGCAACGCGAAGCAGTCCCTCGACAAGGCCGAGAAGGACTCCGAGATCAGCCAGGACGACAACGTGGGCGCCGAGAAGCGTCTCGACGCCCTGACGAAGCAGCACGTCGACCAGATCGACGAGCTGCTCAAGAACAAGGAAGCGGAGCTCCTTGAGGTCTGAGGAGGCCGCGCCCACCGACGGACCCCTGGGGGAGACCGACCCGGCCGTCGCCCAGCGCAAGAGTCGCGCGGGCCGCAACCTGCCCGCCGCGATCGGCGTCGGCGCCGGTCTCGGCGCGATGGTGGTCGTCTCGCTGTTCCTGTTCAAGGACGTGTTCGTGGCGGTCGTCGTGCTCGCGCTCGGCGTCGGCCTGTGGGAGCTGGCCCGGGCGCTCGGGACCGCCGGCATCAAGGTGCCGTTCCTGCCGGTGCTCACCGGTGGCACGCTGATGCTCCTCGGCGCCTACTACGGCGGCATGGAGACGGCTGCGGTCGCCATGGCGCTGACCGTCATCGGCACGCTCGTGTGGCGACTCTCCGACGGCGCCGACGGATTCGTCCGTGACGCGAGCGCCGGGGTGTTCTGCCTGTCCTACCTGCACCTCATGGGCGTCTTCGTCATGCTCATGCTGGTCGAGACGGACGGTCCCTGGCGGATCGTGGCCTTCATCGTCGCGACGGTCGCCTCCGACGTCGGCGGCTACACCGCGGGCGTCTTCCTCGGCAAGCACCCCATGGCCCCGACCATCAGCCCCAAGAAGTCCTGGGAGGGCTTCAGCGGGTCCCTCGTCTTCGGGATCGCCGCCGGCATCGCCACCGTGACCCTCGCCCTCGACGGCGACTGGTGGGTCGGCGTCCTGCTCGGCGTCGCCGGTGTCGTGATGGCGACGCTCGGCGACCTCTCGGAGTCGCTCATCAAGCGCGACCTCGGCATCAAGGACATGGGCGACCTGCTGCCCGGCCACGGCGGCATCATGGACCGGCTCGACTCGCTCATCGCGGTCGCGCCCGTCGCCTGGCTGATCCTGCACTACCTCGTCACCCCCGCCTGAGCGCGGAGGCGTCGGGCGACGCGGACATCGAGCCGAAACAGGGATGCGGCAGGCTTGGCCCATGTCGATCAAGGTGTCGCTCCGCCATCGCACGACCTACCGGTTCGACCGTCCCGTCGCTCTCGGCCCGCACGTCGTGCGGCTGCGGCCCGCGCCGCACAGCCGGACGCCGATCGACTCCTACGCGCTGCGTGTCTCGCCGGCCGAGCACTTCGTGAACTGGCAGCAGGACCCGTTCGGCAACTGGCAGGCGCGCCTGGTGTTCCCGGAGAAGGTCAGCGAGCTCGACGTCGACGTCACGCTCGTGGCCGACCTCATGGTCGTCAACCCGTTCGACTTCTTCGTCGAGGAGTACGCCGAGACCTACCCGTTCGCCTACGAGCCGCAGCTGGCGGCCGACCTCGCCCCGTACCTGCGGCCCGTCGACGAGGGCGACGGCCAGGGTCCGGGGCCGGTCGTCCGGGCCTGGCGCGACGCCCTGCCCGAGCCGGCCGACGACGGGGTGCCGCTCGTGCAGTTCCTCGCCGACCTGAACGCCGCCGTGCACCGCGACGTCGCCTACACGGTCCGCATGGAGCCGGGCGTCCAGAGCCCCGACGAGACGCTGACCCGGGCGATCGGCTCGTGCCGCGACAGCGCGTGGCTCCTGGTCTCGCTGCTGCGCCAGCACGGTCTCGCCGCCCGGTTCGTGTCGGGCTACCTGGTGCAGCTCGCGCCCGACCCGCTGGTGGCCGCGCAGGCGCTCGACGGGCCCGCCGGTGCGTCCGAGGACTTCACCGACCTGCACGCCTGGGCGGAGGTGTACGTGCCGGGGGCGGGCTGGGTGGGACTCGACCCGACGTCGTCGCTGTTCGCGGGGGAGGGGCACATCCCGCTGTCCGCGACGCCGCACCCGTCGTCGGCCGCCCCCATCACCGGGGCGCTGGAGCCGGCCGAGGTCGAGTTCTCCTTCCTGAACGAGGTCACCCGCGTGCACGAGGACCCCCGGGTCACCCTGCCGTACACGCAGGAGCAGTGGGACCGCGTCGACGCGCTCGGGCAGACCGTCGACGCGCGGCTCGACGCGGGCGAGGTCGGCCTGACCATGGGCGGGGAGCCGACGTTCGTCAGCGTCGACGACTCGACGTCGGAGCAGTGGAGCACGGCGGCCGACGGGCCCGAGAAGCGTCTGCTGGCGACGGAGCTCGCCGAGCGGCTCCGCCAGGTCTACGCCGAGGGTGGCGTCGTCCACCGGGGGCAGGGCAAGTGGTACCCCGGCGAGCCGCTCCCGCGCTGGCAGGTCTCGCTGCAGTGGCGCACCGACGGCGAGCCGCTGTGGCACGACGCGTCGCTGCTCTGCGACCCGTGGTCCGACCCGACGCCGGTGCAGCACGACACCGCCGAGCGGCTGGCGCACGAGGTGGCACGCGTGCTCGGCCTGCCCGACGAGCTCGTGCTCCCCGCGTGGGAGGACCCCTTCGCCGTCGTGGCGCGCGAGGTCGGCCGGCCCGAGGGGGAACGGCCCGACGTCGACCGGCCCGACGTCGACCAGGTCGCCCAGCTGGACCAGGCCGAGGAGAGGCCGACCGGCTGGGTGCTGCCGCTCGCGACGGGCGAGCAGTGGCGCAGCCCCGCGTGGCGGTTCCGGCGCGGCCGGCT
>NZ_JAMXRU010000130.1 GCF_024124745.1 Aeromicrobium sp. CnD17-E | reverse complement strand
GACGCGCTGCGCCGGGGGGCGGTCGCGCGATGAGCGAGCAACGGTCGATCGGCGTGGCGCGCAGGTTGCTGCACACCCTGCTCGGCCACCACGTCACCGACGTCGTCCTGGCGCCCGGCTCGCGGTCGGCGCCCCTGGCGCTCGCGTTCCACGCCGCCGAGCAGGCGGGACGCATCCGCCTGCACGTGCGGGTGGACGAGCGCGAGGCCGGCTTCCTCGCCCTCGGCCTCGCGAGGACGTCGCACCGCGTGGTGCCCGTGGTGACCACCTCCGGCACCGCGGTGGCGAACCTGCACCCGGCGATGCTCGAGGCGCTGCACGCCGGCGTCGGGGTGCTGGCCGTGACCGCCGACCGTCCGGCCAGGCTGCGGGGCACGGGCGCCAACCAGACCACGGTGCAGCCGGGCATCTTCCCGGGGGTCGCGTACACGGACCGCGTGAAGGGTCTGCTCGGCGTCGCCCGGCCCGACGCGCCAGGCCACCTGAACCTCGAGCTCGACGAGCCGTTGGTCGAGTCGGTCGACTGGTCGCTCGACCGCGACCCCGATGCCTTGATGCTCGGCCGGGTCGCCTCCTGGCGCGAGTCCGGTGTCCTGACGACCCTCGACGCCGGCCCCCGCACCGTCGTCCTCGCCGGCGACGACTCCGGCGCGCGTGCGCGAGTGGTCGCCCGCGAGGCGGGCTGGCCCCTGCTCGCCGAGCCGACGTCGGGCTCCCGGACGGGTGGTGCGCTGTCGACCTACCGGCTGCTCCTCGGTCACGAGCCCCTGGCCGCGCGGGTCGAGCGCGTCGTGTCGTTCGGCCACCCGACGCTGAGCCGTCCGGTCACGCGGTTGCTGGCGCGCGCCGACGTCGACGTCGTGCACGTGGGCACGCAGGCGACCTTCCCGGTGCCGGCCGGTCCTCGCGTCACGTTCGTCGACGACGTCGCGGCCGGCAGCGTCGCCGACCCCGGCTGGCTGCAGGACTGGACGGACGCCGACGCCCGCGTGCAGCGCGCCGTCGACGCCCTGCTCGCGGACCACCCCGACAGCGGCCTTGCCGTCGCGCGCACCGTCGCCGAGGCGCTCCCGCCCGGCGGCCTGCTCGTCGTCGGCGCCTCCCAGCCGATCCGCGACCTCGACGTCGTCGCGCGGCCCTGGACCGTGGGGGAGCGGCGCTACGTCGTGGCCAACCGTGGCCTCGCCGGCATTGACGGGACGGTGTCGACGGCGGTCGGCGCGGCCCTCGCCCGCGACTCGAGCCGGTCCCTGGCGCTGATGGGCGACCTGACCTTCCTGCACGGCAGCAACGGCCTGCTGGTCGGGCCCGACGAGCCACGGCCCGACCTCACGGTCGTCGTGGTCAACGACGACGGCGGCGCGATCTTCTCGACGCTGGAGCAGGGCGGTCCGGAGCACGCCGACGCGTTCGAGCGCGTGTTCGCCACACCCACCGGTGCCGACCTGGGGGCCCTCTGCGCGGGCTACCGCGTGCCGCACCGACGCGTCGAGCCGGCCGGGCTCGCGGCCGCCCTCGCCTCGCCGACCGGAGGGCTGGAGGTGGTCGAGGTGGTGCTGCGACGCGACGACCGGCGCGCCCTCGACGCCGCCCTGCGCGCGACGACGGCGGCGGCGCTCGCCGACGACTGAGTGCCGACGGCACCGCGCCGACCGAGCGCGTCCAGCAGTCGAGAAACCGTGACAGTCCTGGTGGCAACGACCACACCAGCGGTACCGTGAGTGGCGTGCGTCACGTGCGCGCCGACGAGAGGACGGGCATGGGGATCGAGACCTTCGACTACGTGGTGATCGGGTCGGGCAGCGGCGGCGGTGTGGTCGCCGCACGACTCACGGAGGACCCCGACGTCCGCGTCCTGCTCCTCGAGGCCGGGCCGATGGACGACGACGACATGATCCACCTGCCGGCCGGGTTCTCGACGCTGTTCAAGACGTCGTGGGACTGGGGCTACCAGACCACCCCGCAGAAGCACCTCGGCAACCGTCGCGCCGACTGGCCGCGCATGAAGGCGCTCGGCGGCTGCACGTCGATGAACGCGATGATCTACATCCGCGGCAACCACGCCGACTACGACGAGTGGCGCGACGCCTACGGCGCCGACGGCTGGGGCTTCGACGACGTGCTGCCCTACTTCGTGCGGTCGGAGGGCAACCAGCGCCTGCGCAACTCCTTCCACGGCAACGACGGCCCCCTGCACGTCGAGGACCGCCGCCACGACCACGAGCTCAGCCACGCGTTCGTCGAGTCGGCCGTCGCGAACGGCATGAAGCGCACCGACGACTTCAACGGCGCGGAGCAGGAGGGCGCCGGGCTCTACCAGGTCACGTGCCGCAAGGGCCGACGCTGGTCGGTCGCCGACGCGTACATCCGTCCCGCCCTGTCGCGCCCGAACCTGGTGCTGCGCACCGAGGCGTTCGTGACGTCGATCGACCTCGAGGGCGCGAAGGGCGCCAAGCGCGCCGTCGGCGTCACCTACCGGCGGGGCGCGTTCACCGAGACGGTGCGCGTCAACGCCGAGGTCGTCCTCGCGGGTGGAGCCATCAACAGCCCCCAGCTCCTCATGCTGTCGGGCATCGGCCCCACCGCGCACCTCAAGGACCACGGCATCGACGTCCAGGTCGACCTGCCTGGCGTCGGGCAGAACCTGCAGGACCACCCGGTCTCGGGCGTCCTCGCGCACACCCAGGGCACGACCGACATCGCCGCGTCGCTCAACCTGCCCCAGCTGCTCAAGGCCCAGAAGCTGGGTCGGGGGCCACTCACGTCGAACGTCGCCGAGGCCGGGGCGTTCTTCACCTCGCGCGACGACCTCGACCTGCCCGACCTGCAGTTCCACTTCGCGCCCACCGGCTTCTGGGACAACGGCCTGCACGAGCCCACGCAGCCGGCCCTCACCCTCGCCGCGACCCTGGTGCGCGTGCAGAGCCGCGGCCACGTGCGGCTGCGGTCGGCCGACCCGAGCTGGAAGCCGGAGATCGAGGCCGGATACCTCGACGACCGCGCCGACCTCGAGGCGCTCGCCGCCGGCATCCGGCGCGCCTGCGAGATCCTCAAGGACGGTCCCTTGGCCCGGTACGTGAAGGCGCCGTGGGAGCCCGCGTCGCTCGACCCCACCGACGACCAGGTGTACGCCTCGATCAACCGGCTCTGCCAGACGCTCTACCACCCCGTCGCCACGTGCGCGATGGGCACCGGCGACGAGAGCGTCGTCGACCCGCAGCTGCGCGTGCGCGGCGTCGAGGGTCTGCGCGTCGCCGACGCGTCCGTCATGCCCGCGGTCCCGCGCGGCAACACCAACGCCCCCACGATCATGGTCGGCGAGAAGGCCGCCGACCTGCTGAAGGAGTCCCGATGACCTCGACGTACGACCGCCACCCGACCCCGCCGCCCACCTCCGCCTCGGTCCCGGCCGACGGCGTCGAGACCTTCGAGTCGCTCGACCCGGCCACCGGGGACCTCGTCGGCGTGCACCCCGTCGCCGGTCCGGAGGACGTCGCCCTCGCGGTCGAGCGTGCGCGCGACGCCGCCGCCTGGTGGGGCAACCTCACCTTCGACGAGCGCGCGGAGCACCTGCTCACGTGGCGCAGCGTCATCACGCGCCGGATCGCGCAGCTGTCGGAGCTGTCGCACCGCGAGACCGGCAAGCCGATCCCCGACGCCCAGCTCGAGATCGCGCTCGCCATCGACCACGTCGCGTGGGCCGCCAAGCACGCCAAGAAGGTGCTCGGCCCGCAGCGCGTGGCCTCCGGCCTCGTCATGGCCAACCAGAAGTCGACGGTGGAGTACAAGCCGCTCGGCGTCGTCGGCGTCATCGGCCCGTGGAACTACCCGGTCTTCACGCCGATGGGCTCGATCGCCTACGCGCTCGCGGCGGGCAACACGGTGGTGTTCAAGCCGAGCGAGTACACGCCCGGCGTCGGCGTGTGGCTCGCCGAGACGTTCGCCGAGGTCGTCGGCGGCATCCCCGTGCTGCAGGCGATCACGGGCCTGGGCGCCACGGGCGCCGCGCTGTGCACCTCCGGCGTCGACAAGCTGGCGTTCACCGGCTCGACGGCCACCGGCAAGAAGGTCATGGCGGCGTGCGCCGAACGGCTCACGCCGGTCGTCATCGAGGCGGGCGGCAAGGACTCGCTCATCGTCGACGAGGACGCCAACATCGCCAAGGCCGCCGAGGCGGCACTGTGGGGCGGCATGTCCAACGCGGGCCAGACGTGCATCGGCACCGAACGCGTCTACGTGCACGAGAAGGTCTTCGACGCGTTCGTCGCCGAGATCACCGAGCAGGCCAGGGGGCTGCGCGCCGGCACCGACGCGGGCGCCAAGATCGGGCCGATCACCATGCCGTCGCAGGTCGACGTCATCCGCGGTCACGTCCAGGACGCGCTCGACCGCGGCGCCACGGCCGTCGTCGGCGGTGCCGACGCGGTGGGCGAGCGGTTCGTGCAGCCGACGATCCTCACCCACGTGCCCGAGACGTCGACGGCCATCACCGAGGAGACGTTCGGGCCCACGCTCGCCGTGAACCCGGTGCGCGACATGGACGAGGCGGTCCGTCTCACCAACGCGGGCAAGTACGGGCTCGCGGGCGCGGTGTTCTCCAAGCGCAACGGCGTGGAGATCGCGCGCCGGATCCGTTCGGGCATGACCTCGGTCAACGGCATCATCACGTTCGCGGGGGTGCCCGGGCTCCCGTTCGGCGGTGTCGGGGAGTCGGGCTTCGGCCGCATCCACGGCCCCGACGGGCTCAAGGAGTTCACCTACGCCAAGGCGATCACGCAGCAGCGCTACGCCCCCCTGCTGAACCTCACGTCGTTCAAGCGGGCCGCGAAGGACGAGAAGGGCCTGAACCTGGTCGTCACGCTGCTGCACGGCGGCAAGAAGACGCTCAAGCCGTAGTCCGGCTGGTGCCCGACGGGCCCGCACCCCTCTCGCGAGAGCCGGGTGCGGGCCCGTCGGCGTCCGGACCTGAGGTAGCGGATAGGGCATCCGCCCGATGTGGCGCCCTACCTCAGACGGCGACGGTGGAGTCGTCCCCGAGCCGCAGAAGAGGTACCGCCATGATCCTCGACCCGCTGGGCTACGTGCCCACCGAGATCGCCCTCCGCACGACGATCGCGCGCAACGCGTTCGCCGCCCAGCCGCGCCGTCCCCGCCGTCGCCGGACCCACCGCCGCCTCGTGCAGTGGACGGTCCCCACGTTCCCCGACGGAGCCCGGACGAGCGCACGACGCCACGCCGACGGCAGCGCGTGACGCCACGAGCCGACGGTCGGTGCGCGACGGCATGATGGACGTCGTGCAGAGTCCGATCGTCGGCCGCGACGCCGTCCTCGACGAGCTCGCCGAGGCGCTGGGCCTGGACGGCTCGACCCCCGGCCGTGCCGTGCTGCTCGGCGGCGACGCCGGCATCGGCAAGACGCGCGTCGTCGACGAGACGGTCGAGCGGGCGCGGTCGGCCGGCGTCCGCGTCCTCGTCGGGCACTGCCTCGACCTGGGCGAGCACGTGCCGGCCTTCCAGCCCGTGGTCGACGCGCTCGCCGGTCTCGACGCGACGCCCTCGGCCGACGACGTCGTGGGGCTCGGCGAGCTCGCGACGTCGCTGCCGGCCCTCGAGGTGCTCCGCTCCGGCGGGGTGGGGGAGGACGACGGCGACCGGCTGCGTGCCGACGTCGTCGCGGCGGTCGCTCACACGCTCGAGCACCTCGCGGCCGCGGGCCCCGTGCTGCTCGTCCTCGAGGACCTGCACTGGGCCGACGCCTCCACGCGGCACCTCGTCCGCTACCTGCTCGGCCGCAGGTTCGTCCGCCCGGTCGGGCTCCTGCTCTCCTTCCGCAGCGACGACCTGCACCGTCGGCACCCGCTGCGTCCCGCCCTGGCCGAGTGGACCAGGCTGCCGTCGGTGCAGCGCATCGACCTCGCGCCGCTCGACGACGCGGCGATGTCGGACCTGCTGAGGGGCCGGACCTCCCGCGACCTCAGCGCGGACGGCGTCGACACGATCCTGGCTCGTGCCGAGGGCAACGCCTTCTACGCCGAGGAGCTGCTCGACGCCGGTCTCGCCGGCGGGTCGCTGCCGGAGAACCTGGCCGACCTCCTGCTGGTGCGGGTGGACCGGCTGCACGACGACGCCCGGGCGGTCGTGCGAGCCGTGGCGTGCGCGGGCGGTCCCGTGGCCGACGTTCTCCTGCGACGGGCAGTGGAGACCGAGGGTCCGGTCGACGACGCCCTGCGGGAGGCCGTCGACCTCAAGGTGCTGGTACCCGTGGGGGAGGCCCTGCGGTTCCGTCACGCCCTGCTGGCCGAGGCCGTGCTCGACGACCTGCTGCCGGGAGAGCGTCGGCGCGTGCATGCCACGTTCCTGCGAGCCTTGGAGTCCGACCCCGGCCCGGTCGCGGCCGCCACCGTCGCGCTGCACGCGCACGGCGCGGGCGATCCGGCCCTCGCCTTCGAGGCCGACCTGCGTGCGGCCGACGAGGCCCGCCGGGTCGGGGGTCACGACGAGGCTGCGGGGCACCTGCAGCGTGCGCTCGGCGTCGTCGACCACGCGCCCGAGGGGCACGACGTCGTCGGTCTCGTGATGCTGACCGCCGACACCCTGCTCGCCTCCGGCCGGTTGCGGACGGCGGGTGCGCTGCTCGCCGACCACCTGGAGCGCGAACCGCGAGGCGAGGGTCGCGCGCGGCTGCTGTACACGCAGGGGCAGATCACCTACCTCGGCGGGACCGACGCCGAGGCCGACGCGGCGAGCCGTGCCGCGCTCGCGGCCGCCGAGGACGCCTCGGTGGCCGTCAGGGCGCGGGTGGAGTCGTTGCGCGCCCAGGTGGCCTCCACGCTGGGCCTGCTCGAGGAGTCGGTCGAGCGTGCCGAGACCGCACTGCGGCTGGCCGAGGAGGCCGGCGACGACCCGACGGTGGCCGAGGCCCAGACGACGCTGCTGCGGGTCCTCGCCCGCACCGGTGCCGACGCCACGGGTACGCGGGACGGCTACCTCGAGCTGGCCGAGGCGGCGCGCGCCCGCGGCGACGTGCACGGGGAGCTGCGGGCGTGGCACCACCTGGCCTTCTCGCACTTCAACGCCGGCGAGCTCGAGCGCGCCGACCACTACTTCCGGGTGTGCCTCGAGCGGGGCCGCGCCACGGGCCGGTCCTGGGCTCCCTACGGATTCGACGGCCGCTTCTTCGCCGCGCTCGTGGCCTACCTGCGGGGCGACTGGGAGGAGGTCGCGGTCCTCGCCCAGGACCTCCGGGGCGCGACGCGACTCGCCCGCGCCTGCCTGCAGGCGGTCGGGATGCTCGTGGCGGCAGGGCGCGGGACGCCCCTGCCGGCCGACGTCGTCACGTCGGTGCGAGCGCGCTGGGACCTCGACCTCGCCCTCGCCGTGCACAGCGGCACCGCCCTCGTCGACGCCGCAGCCGACGCGCACGGCGCGATGCAGGCCCACGACGAGCTGGTCACGACGCTCGACGCGGTCTGGCGCGACCACCTCGGTCCGCATCGGCTGCGCCTCGGCGGGCTGCTGGTGGGGCGTCTGGCCGGCGCAGCGCCCACGAGCGGCGCCGCCGACCGTCGGCG
>NZ_JAMXRU010000012.1 GCF_024124745.1 Aeromicrobium sp. CnD17-E | reverse complement strand
GCTCACGGCGGCCGCCGTCTCCTTCGCCGGCATCATCGCCTTCGTCGGCCTGGTCGTGCCCCACCTGGTCCGGATGGTCGTCGGTCCCGGCCACCGGGTGCTCGTGCCTGCCAGCGCGCTCGGCGGGTCGACGTCGGAGGGCATGGTGTCGAGGTTACTAGGAACGGCGGCCCTGCTCCCGCGTGGGAGATGGGCACAGGTCACGGCCGGAGTCGGGAGGCGCCGGACGGGCAGGGAGGCGCAGGGATTCTTCCTTCTCGTGGACCGTGCCACGCGAAGGGAGAAGCGCTTCCCGCGCGTGGGTGGGCGGCGGTGGATCCTCCACCTCGTACGGGCTGAGAAGGTGGCAGATCCACCGCCGGCGCGCAGGAACGGCTCATCGTGGGCGGTCGCGACGACCTGCGGCATCGCAGCAGCGGGTCGTGGAGTCAGCGGTCGCGCAGGATGGCGCGGATCCGCGCGACCCGGTCGGCCACGGCGGCCTCGTGACCGTGGCGGCCGGGCTCGTAGTAGTCGCGGCCGTCGACGTCGTCGGGCGCGTACTGCTGGGTGACCACCCCGCGGGGGTCGTCGTGGGCGTAGCGGTAGTCGTGCCCGTGGCCGAGCTTCTTGGCGCCGGAGTAGTGCGCGTCGCGCAGCGCCGGGGGCACGGCACCGACCCGGCCGGCGCGGACGTCGGCCTGCGCGGCGTCGATCGCCCGCACGACCGCGTTCGACTTGGGCGCGGTGGCGAGGTGGATCACGGCCTGGGCGAGCGGGATGCGCGCCTCGGGGAACCCGATCAGCGCGACGGCCTGCGCGGTGGCGGTGGCGACGGGCAGCGCCGTCGGGTCGGCCATGCCGATGTCCTCGCTCGCGTGGATCATCAGGCGCCGCGCGATGAACCGGGGGTCCTCCCCCGCCTCGACCATGCGCGCGAGGTAGTGCAGGGCGGCGTCGACGTCGGAGCCGCGGATGCTCTTGATGAAGGCGCTCGTGACGTCGTAGTGCTGGTCGCCCTGCCGGTCGTAGCGCACGGCCGCCTTGTCGACGGCCAGCGCCGCGTCGTCGACGGTGACCTCGGTGCGACCCTGGCTGAGCGTCGCGCCGGCGGCGGCCTCGAGGTAGGTGAGCACACGACGTCCGTCGCCACCGGCCAGCCGCACCAGGTGGTCGCGGGCGTCGTCGGTGAGGTTGACCCGCCCGCCGAGCCCACGGTCGTCCTCGACCGCCCGGTCGATCATGACGGCGACGTCACCGTCGTCGAGGGACTGCAGGGTGAGGAGCAGCGACCGGCTGAGCAGCGGCGAGATGACGCTGAAGTGGGGGTTCTCGGTGGTGGCGGCGATGAGCGAGACCCAGCGGTTCTCCACGCCCGGCAGCAGCGCGTCCTGCTGGGCCTTGGAGAAGCGGTGCACCTCGTCGACGAACAGCACCGTCTCGACGCCGTTCTGCAGCGCGCGCCGCGCTCCGGCGATGACGTCGCGGACCTCCTTGACGCCCGCGGAGACCGCCGAGACCTCGACGAAGCGACGGTGGGTGTGGTTGCTGATCAGCGAGGCGATGGTCGTCTTGCCCGTGCCCGGAGGGCCCCAGAGCAGGATCGTGAGGGGCTGGTCGCCGTCGATCACCTGCCGCAGCGGCGACCCCGGCACGAGCAGGTGCTCCTGGCCGACGAGCTCGTCGAGGGTGCGCGGACGCATGCGCACCGCGAGCGGCGCCGAGGAGTGGGCGTTGCCGGCGAGCGAGCCCGAGGAGTCCGGACGCGCCACGGGGCGCACGTCGTCCCCCGGCAGGTCGAACAGTCCGTCGTCGCTCACCCTGCGAGCGTAGTCACCGCCCCCGACACGCCCGGACGCTGTACCGCGGTCGGCGCATGGGCCAGGCTGGGCCCATGGGCCTGTTCTCCCGCCGTACCTCCTCCGAGTCCGACCCGCACGCCGACGCCGGCGACGCCGGGACCGCACGGCCCGCCCCCACGCCGGTCGGTGCCTTCTGGGACTGGTGGACCGAGGAGGGCCGGCACCTCGACCCGTCGCAGGCGGGACCGACCCACGCCGTGCTCGACGGTCTGCTGGCGTCGATCGACCCCGACCTGACCTGGCACCTCGGGCCCGGGCGCACCGCACAGCACCGGCTCACGGTCTCGGCCGGCGGCCTCGCCGACGCCCGTCCTGCCGCCGAGCGGTGGTTCCGCGCCGCTCCGCCGGCGGACGCGACGTGGGAGTACGCACCGGCCGTCGAGGCCGACCCCACCGCGTTCGACGCCGTGCTCGAGGTCGACGGGGCCGCCGTCGACCTCGCGCGGGTCGTGCTCGCCGTCGAGACCGACCCGGAGGCGCTGCGCGTGCACGTCGGCGTGCACCATCCCGCCTTCGCCGAGCTGCCCGAGCGGGTGCACGGCCCGTTGACCTTCATGGTGCTCGACTGGGCGCTGGGCGAGGACGACGTCGCGCGCTGGCTGGGCGGGGTCGAGCCGCTGGTCGACGCCCCGTCATCGGCACGCACCGTGGCGGACCTGCAGGCTGCGGTGGCCGTGTGCGCCGAGGAGCGCGACACCGACGTGTGGTCGGCGCTCTCCGGACAGACCGCCGAGGGTCGCCCGGTGTTCGCGCTCGCCCGCACCGGTCTGCGATGGGTCGACGCGCCGACCCTCGACCTGCACCACGCGCTCGTCGCCACGTTCGACCCCGACGATCGGGGCATGCCGTCACCGGAGGTGCTCGGTCGGCTGCAGGCCCTCGACGACTCCCTCACCGCGACCATCGAGCCACGCGGGCTGGTCGTCGCCCGGGTGACGACCAACGGCACCCGGACCCTGCACGTCTACACCGACGGCGAGGACCAGAACGCCGGCGCCGACGTGGCGCGGTGGGCGTCGACGCACGGACTGTCCGCCACCCATGAGCGCGACCCGGGCTGGACCCGCGTCCGCCACCTCCTCGGCTGAGGGCCACGGTGCAGCTGCGTCCTGCTCGTGACGACCGTGGCTCCTGGCACGTCCGGCGACCGGGACCGTTCGCCGTCACGTACTGGCTGCTGAGCAACACCGTCACGAACCTGTTCGACGCCTTCGCGGGGGGCACCCTCCACGTCTGGAGCCTGTTCCCGGGTGCCCGCCACGACGGCTACGTCGGGACGCTCGACGTCACCGAGGGCGAGCGGGTCGTGGCCCCGGGGCTGCGAGGATTCATGTGGGTCCTGGAGGTCACGGTCAACGGCCTGGTCCTCGAGACGGTCACGACCGGTTCCCGCACGCCGGTCGTGCTGCCAGACCCCGTCGCGGTCGTGGTGCGCCCGCGCTACGGTGTCCGCCGCTCCCGGCTGGCGCACACGCCTTGGCGGGCACGGCTGACGCTCCCCTCGGACGAGGTCGTGGAGCTGGTCGGCCCTTGGTTCGTCCTCTGCCACGCGGCCCGGCAGCTCGGGTGGCCCTCTCCGACGACCGCGCGCTGAGCGGGGCTGACCTGCTCGCGCGAGGTCAGGACGCGGGTGCGCCGTCCGCGTCCTCGGGCCCCTCCTCATCGGGCTCCGCGTCGACACCGGCCTCGGCGCGCTGCTCCGGCGTGATCGGGGCCGGGGCCGCGGTCAGCGGGTCGTACCCGCCGCCGGACTTCGGGAACGCGATGACGTCGCGGATCGAGTCGGTGCCCGCCAGCAGGCCGACCGTGCGGTCCCAGCCGAAGGCGATGCCGCCGTGCGGCGGGGCGCCGTACGCGAACGCGTCGAGCAGGAAGCCGAACTTCTCCTGCGCCTCCTCCTCGCCGATGCCCATGATCTCGAAGACGCGCTTCTGGACGTCAGGGCGGTGGATACGGATCGAGCCGCCGCCGACCTCGTTGCCGTTGCAGACGATGTCGTAGGCCTGGGCGATCGAGCTGCCCGGGTCGGCGAGCGTCGCCGGGTCCTGCGGCGCCGTGAACGCGTGGTGCACCGCGGTCCACTCGCCGCCACCCACCGCGACGTCGCCGGAGTCGAGCTCGCTCACGGCCTCGAACATCGGCCAGTCGACGACGAAGCAGAACGCCCACGCCGACTCGTCGATGAGGTTCTCGCGACGGGCGATCTCGATGCGCGCGGCACCGAGGAGCTGACGCATCGACTTCGTGGGGCCGGCGGCGAAGTAGATCGCGTCGCCCGGCTTCGCACCGGCAGCCTCCGCGAGTCCCTCGCGCTCGGCCTCGGACAGGTTCTTCGCGACCGGACCGCCCAGGGTGCCGTCCTCGCCGACGAGCACGTAGGCCAGGCCCCGCGCGCCACGCTGCTTGGCCCACTCCTGCCAGCCGTCGAGCGTGCGACGCGCCTGCGAGCCGCCGCCCGGGTGCACCACCGCGCCGACGTACGGCGCCTGGAACACGCGGAAGGGGGTGTCCGTGAAGTAGTCGGTCAGCTCGACGAGCTCGAGGTCGAAGCGCAGGTCGGGCTTGTCCGAGCCGTAGCGACGCATCGCGTCGGCGTACGTGATCCGCGGGAACGGCCGGGGCAGCTCGACGTCGATGAGCCGCCACAGCTCGGCGTAGATCTCCTCGGCGAGCGCGATCACGTCGTCCTGGTCGACGAAGCTCATCTCGACGTCGAGCTGGGTGAACTCGGGCTGCCGGTCGGCGCGGAAGTCCTCGTCGCGGTAGCAACGTGCGATCTGGTAGTACCGCTCCAGGCCGCCGACCATGAGCAGCTGCTTGAACAGCTGGGGGCTCTGCGGCAGCGCGTACCAGCTGCCGGGACGCAGGCGCGCGGGCACGAGGAAGTCGCGGGCGCCCTCGGGGGTCGAGCGGGTGAGGGTGGGCGTCTCGACCTCGACGAACTCGTGGCGGCCGAGCACCTCGCGCGCGACGGCGTTGACCTTGCTGCGCAGACGGAGGTTGTGCGCGGGGCCCGAGCGACGCAGGTCGAGGTAGCGGTGACGCAGCCGCACCTCCTCGCCGACCGTGCCCGCGCTCGACGACGCGGCGTCGTCGATGGGGAAGGGCAAGGGCGCCGAGGCGCTGAGGATCTCGACGTCGCTCGCGATGACCTCGATCTCTCCGGTCGGGATGGCCGGGTTCTCGTTGCCCTCGGGACGCTTCTCGACCGTGCCGACGACCTTCAGGCAGTACTCGGCGCGCAGCTGGTGCGCGACCTCCTCGCGGACGACCACCTGCACGACGCCGCTGGCCTCGCGCAGGTCGATGAACGCGACCCCGCCGTGGTCGCGCCGGCGCGCCACCCATCCGGCGAGGGTGACCTGCTCGCCCACCTGGGCGGCGGTCAGGCTTCCGGCGGCGTGGGTGCGGATCACGGCGTGGTCTCCTTCGAGTGGGGGCCGAGCCCGACGACGGTGGGCGTCAGGTCGGCGGCGGGGGGCGTCCAGGTGTCGGGGTCGACGTCGACCTGGTCGCCGGTACGGATGTCCTTGACACTAGGGGCGACCCTAGGCGGTTCGCCCGGGAAGAGGACGTACGGGATCCCACGGCGCTCCGCGGTGCGGATCTGCTTGCCGAACTTCTGCGCCGCCGACGACACCTCGGTGGGGATGCCGCGCCGCCTCAGCCGCTGCGCGAGGGCGTCGCTCGCCGGACGTGACTCCTCGTCGGTCACGGCGACGAGCACGGCCGACGGCACGGGTCGGCTGCTGGTCAGCCCGTTCGCGACGAGCGGGACGAGCAGCCGCGAGAGGCCGAGCGAGATGCCCACGCCCGGGTAGGTGCGTCGGCCGTCGGACGCGAGCTCGTCGTAGCGCCCGCCGGAGCAGACGGAGCCGAGCTGCTCCTGCCCGGTCATGCGCGTCTCGAACACGGTCCCGGTGTAGTAGTCGAGGCCGCGCGCGATGCGCAGGTCGGCGGTGACGCGGACCCCCTCGACGTCGGCACAGGCGGCGACCACGGTCGCGAGCTCGTCGAGGCCCTCGTCGAGCAGCGGGTGCTCGACACCCAGCTCGCGGACCCGCTCGACGAAGGAGGTGTCGTCGGTGCTGATCTCCGCGAGCGCCAGGCAGGCACGGGCCGACGTCTCGTCGAGACCGGTCTCGGCGAGCAGCTCGAGGATGCGCTCGCCCGGCAGCTTGTCGAGCTTGTCGACGACCTGCATGACGGCAGTGGGCTCCGCGACGCCGAGGCCACGGTAGAAGCCCTCGAGCACCTTGCGGTTGCTCACCTGCAACGTGAACCAGGACGGGTCGTCCGGTCCGGCGCCAAGGACGGCGGACACCGCGGCCAGCGCCTCGGCCATCACCCGCGCGACCTCGACGTCGGCGTGGAACGGCAGCGTGCCGTCGCCGACGATGTCGATGTCGGCCTGCGTGAACTCGCGGAAGCGTCCCTGCTGCGGACGCTCCCCGCGCCACACCTTCTGGACCTGGTAGCGACGGAACGGGAAGGCGAGCTTGCCGGCGTTCTCCACCACGTAGCGCGCGAAGGGGACGGTGAGGTCGAAGTGCAGCGCGAGCGCGTCGGAGCGGGAGCCGGAGTCGCCGGAGGCGTCGTCGTGGATGCGGCGCACGACGTAGACCTCCTTGTCGATCTCGCCCTTGCGCAGCAGCGTCTCGACCGGCTCGACGGCGCGGGTCTCGACGTTGGCGAAGCCGTGCAGCTCGAACACGCGGCGCAGGGCGTCGACGACCGCCACCTCCACCGCACGGTCGGCCGGCAGCAGCTCGGGGAATCCACTCAGCTTCGCCATGTCAGCCCTCCTGCAGCTCGGCGAGGAACGGGTTGGTGGCGCGCTCGCGCCCGATCGACGTCTGCGGGCCGTGACCGGGCAGGACCACGACGTCGTCGCGCAGCGGCAGGACCTTCTCGCGCAGGCTCTGCAGCATCTGGTCGTGGTCGCCGCCGGTCAGGTCGGTGCGACCGATCGAGCCGGCGAACAGGAAGTCGCCGGAGAACATCACCTGCGACACCGTGCCCTCGGTGACGCCGCTGCCGTCCCAGTCGACCCGGTAGTAGACGGTGCCCGGCGTGTGGCCCGGGACGTGGTCGACGCTGAGGCTCAGGCCGTCGACCTCGATCACGGCACCGTCGACGGCGTCGCGCACGTCGGAGGGCTCGACGAACTCGGGCAGGTCGTGCAGGCCGAACTGCGCGCGCAGCATCGCGGCGGACGGTCCGGAGATCGCCGCCATCGGGTCGCTCAGCAGGTGTCGGTCGGCGGGGTGGATCCACACCGGTGCGTCGAACTCCCGTGCGACGTCCTGTGCGTTCCAGAGGTGGTCGAAGTGGCCGTGGGTGACGAGGACGGCCTCGACGCGCAGGTCGTGCTCGGCGACGACCTGGCGGACCCCGTCGAGGGCGTCCATGCCGGGGTCGACGACGACGCACCCGGCACCCGCCTCGCGGGCGAGCACGTAGCAGTTGGCCTGCAGGGGGCCGGCGGGGAAGGACGTGAGCAGCACGCCCCACAGGGTACGCGGGGCATGGCGGCCCCCGGACCACGGCGGGCGCCCCGCCGAGGCGTCCCGACGGGCGGCGGGGTGGCGGAGTCGGGGTGGCGTCCTCCTAGACTGTCGCCATGACCACCGCCGAGCACCCGTGGGGCCGCGTCGACGCCGAGGGGACGGTCTTCGTCAAGACCGGTGACTCCGAACGAGAGATCGGCGAGTGGAAGGTCGGGGACCCCGCCGAGGGGCTCGCCTTCTACGTCCGACGCTTCGAGGGCCTCGAGACCGAGGTCGACCTGCTCGAGAAGCGTCTCGCCTCGGGTGCGCTGTCGCCCGACGAGGCCGCCAAGGCCGTCGCGAAGGTGCGCGGGGAGGTGACGGACGCCGCCGCGATCGGCGATCTCGCCTCCCTGGAGGCGCGTCTGGACGCGCTGGCCCCGGCCATCGAGAAGCAGCGCGAGGAGCGTCGCGCCGAGCGTGAGGCCAAGGTCGCGGAGGCGACCGTCGCGAAGACGCGCATCGTCGAGGAGGCCGAGAAGATCGCGGCCGGCCAGGACTGGCGCGCCGGCGCCGACCGGCTGCGCGAGCTGCTCGAGGAGTGGAAGGCACTCCCCCGGCTCAGCAAGTCGGCCGACGACCAGCTCTGGCACCGCTTCAGCGCCGCGCGCACCGCGTACACGCGCAAGCGCAAGGCCCACTTCGCCGAGCAGAACACGCAGCGCGAGGCCGCGCAGAAGGTCAAGGAGAAGCTGATCGCCGAGGCCGAGGCGCTCTCCTCCTCCACCGAGTGGGGTCCCACGTCGGGCGCCTACCGCGACCTCATGACCCGCTGGAAGGCTGCCGGCTCCGCGCCCCGCAACGTCGAGGACAAGCTCTGGAAGCGCTTCCGCGCCGCCCAGGACGTCTTCTTCCAGGCCCGTGACGCCGCGAACGCCGCGCTCGACGAGGAGTTCGCCGCCAACGCCGTCGTGAAGGAGCAGCTCCTGGTCGAGGCCGAGGCGCTCCTGCCCGTCACCGACCTCGACAAGGCACGCCGCGCCCTCAACGACATCGCCGACCGCTGGGAGGCCGCGGGCAAGGTGCCGCGCGGCCGGGTCAAGGAGCTCGAGGGACGTCTGCGCACGGTCGAGCAGGCCGTCCGGGCTGCCGGTGAGCAGGAGTGGAAGCGTTCGGACCCCGAGAAGTCCGCCCGCGCCGACGACATGATCGGCAAGCTGCAGCGCGCGATCGACGAGACCCGTGAGGCCCTCGCGAAGGCCGAGGCGGCCGGCGACGCACGCAAGGTCAAGGACCTGAGCGCGAAGCTGGAGTCGAACGAGTCGTTCCTGGCGATGGCCCAGAAGGCCGCCGCCGACTTCGGCTGAGTCCCGACGGTCGTCGAGACGCCCCGGCGCCCGGGGTGTCGACGACTAGCGCGCCTGCGGCTCGAGCGTGCGGGTGTGGAGCGCCCGCCCGTCGACGTCGCGCAGGGTGACGGTCAGCGCCTCGGTGGCGGCGTCGATCTCGACCTCGCCGAAGAACTGGAACCCGTCCGCCGGGCCGGTGTTGGGCGTGGGCGGGGCGGCGACGAACTCCGCGCGCGGACCGAACGTCGAGTCGAGCCGGTTGGGTCCGAACGCACCGGCGTTCAACGGGCCGGACACGAACTCCCAGAACGGGTCGAACCGCTGGTAGGCGGCCCGGTCGGGCGAGTAGTGGTGCGCGGCCGTGTAGTGCACGTCGGCCGTGAGCCACACGTGGTTGCGGATGCCGGCGTCCTGCAGCGCCGTGAGCACCTGCGCGATGTCGATCTCCCGACCGCGCGGAGCCCCGGCGTCGCCCTGGGCCAGACCCTCCTGCGCGCTGCTGCCGTCGGGCACGACGAGCCCGATCGGCAGGTCCGCCGCGATGACCTTCCACGTGGCGCGGGAGGCGCGCAGCTCGCGCAGCAGCCACCTGGTCTGCTCCGCGCCGAGCACCCCGCCGTCGCCCGAGGTCTCGTCGCCGGCCGTGTTCGGGTCCTTGTGGGTGCGCATGTCGAGGACGAAGACGTCGAGCAGCGGTCCCTGGTGCAGGACGCGGTAGACCCGTCCGACCCGGTCGGGCGAGATCTCGGCGACGGGCACGTAGTCGTGGAACGCGCGCCGCGCCCGCGCCGCGAGCACGTCGACACGGCGCTCGGTGTACCGCGCGTCGTCCAGCACCTCGCCCGGGTACCAGTTGTTCGTGACCTCGTGGTCGTCCCACTGCGTCACCTGCGCGGTGCTCGCCAGGAACGCACGCCAGTTCTCCGCCTCCAGGTTGTAGCGGTACTGGCCCCGGTACTCGGCGAGTGTCTCGGCGACCTTCGACTTCTCCTCCGTGACGAGGTTCGTCCACGTCCGGCCGTCCGAGAGCGGCACCGACGCCTGGACGGGACCGTCGGCGTACACGGTGTCGCCGCTGCAGAGGAAGAAGTCGGCGTCGCGGCGGGCCATCGCGTCGGCGATGCGGAAGCCGCCCAGGTCGGGGTTGACGCCCCAGCCCTGCCCAGCGACGTCGCCGGACCACAGGAAGCGGACGTCGCGCCGCCGTACGCCGAGCGTCCGGAGCCGGCCGGCGACCGGACGACCCGAGCGTCGCGGGTCGTGCAGGTCGACGGCGCGCAGCCGGTAGTGCACGTCGGTGCCGGGCGGGAGCCCGCGCACCGCCCACTGCCCGGTGAGGTCGGTGTCGGGCGTGACGCGCGGACCGGGGACGGTCACGGCGCGCCGGAAGGACGGGTCGCGCGAGATCTCCGCGACGAGACGCGCCGGCCGGTCGGCCCGCCCCCACAGCGTCGCCTGTCCAGCGTGCACGTCACCGGCCTGCACCCCGTGCGTCAGCTCCGGCCTCCCCCGGCGCACCAGGGACGGCACGCCGCGGGCAGCCGCCGGCCCACTCCCCAGCAGCACGCCGCCAGAGGTGACGGCAGCCAGCGCAGCCGCGCGGACGACGGTTCGACGATCGATCTCCCCCGAGCTCATGACACGACCCTCCCCCACCCGTCTGACCACCGGGTGTCGCCCCGGTGACCTGCACGTGGCGCCGGAGGGGGTCGTGGCGCGGCTTGGTGGTGCGCTGGCCTGGGGGTCTCGGCAGGGTTCGGTGCTGCGCTGCCGCAGGGGTCTCCTCCTGCTGGTGCGCTGCTGCAGGGGGTCTCGGCTTGCTGGTGCGCTGCCGCAGGGGGTCTGGGCTTGCTGGTGCGCTGCCTCGGCTTTCGCTGGGTGTGGTCTCCGAAAGGGCCTCGACCGGGCAGCTGGGCGGGCACGTGGTCTGGGTTCTCGGGCTGTGGCCCTGGTTGGACACACGATTCTTCCTTTGTGCGTCGGAGGTTCGAGACTTCTGCGTTTCCCACGGGATCCCGTCATGAACGCAGAAGCGTTCGGGCTTCAGCGCGCGAAGGAAGCATCGTGGGCGGACTTGGGGGTGGGGTGGGCAGCGCTTCTCCCTTCCCGTGGCACGGTCCACGAGAAGGGAGAAGCGCTGCCACGTCTGGCCCGCTCGGCGGTGGATCTGCCACCTGTAGAGCGCTCAGAAGGTTGCAGATCCACCGATGGGACGCGCAACCCGCAGCCCGAGACCCCAGACCAGCGACCGCCCAACCGCCCGGTCGAGGCCCTTGCGGAGCGCAGGACGAGTCGGAGCGGAGCCGACGCAGCCGCAGGACGAGTCGAAGACGCGCCGGCGCAGCCGCAGGACGACTCGAAGCCGCACCGACGCAGCCCCACCCGAACGAGAGGCCGCACCGGCGCTCCCGCAGGTCGAGCGACAATCCGCTCGTCCGTCCCCCTCCGGACACGGTGTCGCTTTTTTGCCCTGCCGCCATGCGGCCGATTCGGTGGCACTGTCCCCGATCGTCCGGTTAGATAAAACGTATGGACGAAGCCCCCGGGGAGGGCGGGGCGCGGACGTTGACCGCGTACCGCGAGCCGCCCGCCACGACGACCGACCCCGACCGCGCGGTCGAGGCGACCGGACTGCTCGACACCCCCCGCGAGGAGAGGTTCGACCGGTTCACGCAGCTGGCTCGCACCATCTGGGGCGTGCCGATGTCGAGCATCAACCTCTTCGACCACGAGCGGTCCTTCCTGAAGTCGACCGCCGGCATCGACGGGGTCACCGAGATCAGGACGAGCGACACGTTCTGCGAGACCACGCGCGAGCACGACGCGCCCCTCGTGATCAACGACGCGGTGCAGGACCCGGCCTTCGCCTCCCTGCCCACCGTCACCGCCTTCGGGGTCCGCTTCTACGCCGGCCACCCGATCCGCGACCAGCACGGCACGACCATCGGGACGCTGTGCCTCTACGACACGAGCCCGCGCGAGTTCGACGACCACGACCTCACGATGCTCGAGCAGCTCGCCACCTGCGTGCAGGACGAGGTGCACCTCAGCTCCGACCGCGAGCACGCCACGTCGGTGCAGCAGGCCCTCCTCCCCCGCGGTGTCGCGCCCGTCCCGGGCTACACGTTCGCCGCCACGTGCGTCGCCACCGGCCTCGTCGCAGGCGACGCCTTCGACCACCGCGAGCTCGAGGGCGGGCACTACGTGCTCGTCGCCGACGTCATGGGCAAGGGCACCGCCGCCGCCATCCTCATGTCCGCGGTCCGCACCGTCATCCGGGCGGAGATGCGCCGCTTCGCCGCGACCGACCCGGCCACCCGCGGCCACCTGGGTGGTGTGCTCGAACGCGCGCGCGACGTCGTCCAGGACGACCTGGAGGCCGCCGAGGCGTTCGTCACCATCTTCCTCGGCTGGGCCGACCCGCACACCGGCGTCCTGTCGTTCGTCGACGCCGGCCACGGACTCTCCGTGGTCGTCCACCACGACGGGAGCACCACGACACTCGGCTCCGACGACCTGCCGCTCGGCGTCGACGCCACGTCCGACTGGCACGAGCAGCGCGTCGCGCTCGCCGCGGGTGACACGTTCGTGTGCTTCAGCGACGGTCTGCTCGACGTCGTCCCCGACATCGAGGTGCCGTCCGCCGCCGTCAGCCGTCTCGTCGCCGCCACGGGGTCGCCGCACCGGCTCGTGCGCGAGGTCGAGCGCCTCGCCCTCGCCGTGCCCGTCCGCGACGACGTGACCGTGCTGGCGGTGCGCAAGGACGCGGCGGAGTGAGCTCACCGCTCTGGCAGGTCCGGCTCCTGGTGGTCCTCACCGCCGTCCTCGGGGTCAACTACGTCCTCTGGCGCTGGCTCTTCTCCGTGAACTGGCCGGCCTGGTGGATCGCCGTGCCGCTCGTGATCGCCGAGACCTACAGCGTCATCGACTCGCTGCTGTTCGGCATGACCATGTGGCGCTCGAAGCGACGTCCCGCCCCACCTGACGCGCCGCCCGAGGCCACGGTCGACGTCTTCATCACCACCTACAACGAGCCGCTCGACCTCGTGCAGCGCACCGCCCTGGCGGCTGCCGAGATCCGCCACCCGCACCAGACGTGGATCCTGGACGACGGCAACCGTCCGGAGCTCGCGGCCTGGGCGGAGCAGCACGGCATCGGCTGCCTGCACCGCACCGCCGACTGGGTCGACCGTCCCCGGCACGCGAAGGCCGGGAACATCAACAACGCGCTCATGGCCACGGAGGGCGAGTTCATCCTCATCCTCGACGCCGACCAGGTACCGACCCCCGACATCCTCGACCGCGTCCTCGGCTACTTCGACGACCCCCGCATGGCGCTCGTGCAGACGCCGCAGTACTTCGTCAACGTCGACGACGCCGATGTGCTCGGCAGCCAGGCCCCCCTGTTCTACGGCCCCATCCAGCAGGGCAAGGACGGTTGGAACGCCGCCTTCTTCTGCGGATCCAACGCCGTCATCCGCCGCGAGGCGCTCATGCAGCTCGGCGTCTCGCGCTACGCCGACGAGCTCGAGCGCAGCGTCCGCACCGCCCTGCGGACGGCCCGCAAGATCGTCGACCGTGCGCGATCTGGCGTCGAGGAGTCCGACGCCTCCCTCAGGACCCTGCTCGACAGCATCGACTACGACGCCCGACGCGCCCTGGGCGCGCTCGACCGTGGCGAGGCCGTCGCCGACGTGACGTTCCGGTTCGGCCTGCGCCTGCGCGACGCCGAGCGCGAGGTGGCCCGCTCCGACGCCCGGCTGCTCGCCGACGACGTCGCCGCCATCGCCGCCCTCGAGGACGGGTTGTCGACGGACGGCCTCGACGCGGTCGACGTCGAGGTGCTCGCCGCGACGTTGGAGCGTGACTGGTCGGCAGCCGGGGCACTCAGCAGCGTGCGACGACTGGTCGACGCGGTCGACGTGTCGCGGCTCGACGAGGCCCAGCCCGTCATGCCCCTCGCGACCATCTCGGTCACCGAGGACATGGCCACCGCGATGCGCCTGCACGGCATGGGCTGGCGCACGGCCTACCACCACGAGGTCCTCGCGCACGGACTCGCCCCGGAGGACATGGCCTCGATGCTCACACAGCGCCTGCGCTGGGCCCAGGGCACGGTCCAGGTGATGTTCCGCGAGAACCCGCTCGTGCAGCCTGGGCTGTCGTGGCCGCAGCGCCTCATGTACTTCGCGACGATGTGGAGCTACCTGTCCGGCTTCGCCGCCATCGTCTACATCGGCGCGCCGGTGGTCTACCTGATCCTCGGCGTGCTCCCGGTGCAGGCGCTCAGCAGCGACTTCTTCATCCGGCTCGTGCCGTTCCTCGTCGTGAACCAGCTGTTGTTCTTCGTGGTGGGGCGCGGGGTGAAGACCTGGCGCGGCCAGCAGTACTCGCTCGCGCTGTTCCCGGTCTGGATCAAGGCGTTCACGTCGGCCTTCGGGAACGTGTACCGCGGCCGAGCCCTCGACTTCGCCGTGACGCCGAAGACCGTGACGGCCACGGAGGGGCGGCCCCGCTGGGACCTGATCAAGCCGCAGCTCGTCGCCATGGGCCTGCTCGTCGCGGCCCTCGTGATCGGCGGCATCCGCCTCGGCGTGGGACAGGCCCAGCCGCTGGGTACGGCACTGAACGTGGTGTGGGTCGTGTTCGACCTCGTCATCCTGAGCATCATCATCCGGGCCGCGCGGTACCGCGGCAGCGCATCGGTCGAGGAGAGGACCCCCGCATGACCGACATCCACGTCGCCCACACCGAGCGCGGGATCGGGGTCGTCACCCCGGTCGGCCGGCTCACCATGGTCGTCACCCGACAGCTGACCGAGGCCATCACCGGCCTCGTCGACGGCGGGACGTCGAAGGTCGTCGTCGACCTGGGCGAGACCACGTTCCTCGACTCCTCGGGCCTGGGCGCGCTCATCGCCGGTCTGAAGCGGTGCCGCCAGGCCGGCGGCGACCTGCGGCTCGCCCGACCGACCGAGCAGGTGACGACCGTCCTGTCCCTGACCAACCTCGACCGCGTGCTCCGACCCCGCGCCTCGGTCGCGGAGGCGTTCTGATGGGCGACGTGCACAGCGTCCACCTGGTGCTGGAGGCCGTCCCCGAGCAGGTCGACACGCTCCAGGACGAGATCGCCCAGCTCTGGGAGAGCGTCCCGTCGGTCTCGACGACGGACCGGGTGCGGTTCGAGATGGCGCTCGTCGAGATCTTCGCCAACATCGTGGAGCACAGCGTGCGCCACCACCCCGGCCCGCCGTTGCGCCAGGTCGCGATCCAGCTCGACGTGTCCCCCGGACTGGTCGAGGCGCGGTTCGCCGACGACGGCCGTCCGGTGGGGCTCGACCTCAGCGACGTGACGATGCCCCCGCCGGATGCCGAGGACGGTCGCGGGCTCGCCCTGACCATCGCCGCCGTCGACGCCCTCGCCTACGAGCGCGAGGGCGACATCAACCGCTGGACGGTGACCTGCCGGAGGAACGGGTGATCCTGCGGCGTCTGCTCCTCACGGCGCTCGTCGGGCTCCTCCCCCTCCTGGGCGGAACGACCGCCCAGGCCGCCGACGTCGTGCCGACGCCGACGGACGGCCCCTACGTGGGGCCCATGCTCGACTGGACCCGCGACTCCGCCGACGACTACGCCGACCGGCTCGGCGTCTCCCCGTCGGTGTACGCCCAGAAGGTGCGCTACCCGCTCGACCGCGACGACCGGGTGTTCCTGCGCCAGTTCGTGCAGCAGACCGCCGCGCACGGGGCGATCGCGCAGCTCACCCTCGAGCCGCGGATCCCGCTGGACGACCTGACGGCGGCCGACGCCCGCGCCGTCGGTGAGCAGCTGGAGACCCTCCACGAGCAGCTCGACACCGAGTTCGTGGTCCGGTTCGCCCCGGAGATGAACGGCACCTGGACGGCGTGGGGGCAGCAGCCCGAGGCGTACACGGCGGCATTCCGCGAGGCGGCCCGAGGGATCGCGTCGCGGACCGACGCCGTCGAGATGGCCTGGGTCCCGGCGTACGGCGCCGGCTACCCCTTCGGTCGGGCCTACGGCTCGATCCCGGGCTCCGCGCCCCGGCCCCTCGGCCAGCTCGACACCGACGACGACGGTCGGGTCACCGAGGCTGACGACCCGTACGGTCCGTACTGGCCCGGTGCCGACGTCGTCGACCGGGTCGGCCTGGTGATGTTCCGGTTCGGTCGGGCGCAGCCGTTCGGCACCGACTCCGTCCCGGCCTCCGACGAGCTCGTGGCTCGTCTGCAGGAGCGCTACGGCTACGACGACGACACCCGACGTCGTCCGTTCTACGACCGCTTCGCCCGCGACGGACGCTCGATGTCGCTGGAGACCGCGGCAGCCTGGTACGACCGCGGCGACGTCGACGAGCTCGCCGTGAAGTCGGCCTGGTGGGACCAGGTCTTCTCCCCCACCGTCCGGTCCGCCTACCCTCGCCTCGACCTCGTCACCTGGCTCGAGCAACGGCGCCGTGAGGACGAGGCCGACGGTCGCGAGACCGACTGGCGGGTCACGTCGCGTCCCGAGCTCGCCCGCCCGTTCGAGGCGGTCCTGCGCACGGGT
This sequence comes from Aeromicrobium sp. CnD17-E, assembly GCF_024124745.1. Lineage (GTDB taxonomy): Bacteria > Actinomycetota > Actinomycetes > Propionibacteriales > Nocardioidaceae > Aeromicrobium. The sequence continues at coordinate 38,013 of NZ_JAMXRU010000012.1, read as the reverse complement.
GCGACGACCGGCGCCGTCACCCGGGTGGTCGACCAGGAGGTCGCGAACGAGTCGACCGCCGAGTACCGCCAGGCCGACCCGGCCGACGGCGACCCGATGGCCTGGATCGTGGGGTGCGTCGTGCTCGCCGCCGTGCTCTTCGTCGGCTCGGGCCTGGTGCGTCGCGTCGCACCGTCGTGGCGCTACCCCGACGACGGCGGGCTGCGCGACGGACGGGTCGACTTCCTCCGCGGCTGGGTGATGGTCACGGTGGTCGTCATCCACACCGAGCTCGCAGGTCCCTACTCGTTCCTCAGCCGCAACGCGATCGGCGCCATCACCGGGGCCGAGATGTTCGTGCTGCTGTCCGGGCTCGTGCTGGGCATGGTCTACCCACGGACCGTCGAGCGGCTCGGCGAGCGGGCTGCGTCGGCGGCGGCGTGGGCCCGCGTGCGCAAGCAGTACCTGACGGCCCTCGGGGTCGTCGTGCTCGTCTACCTCATCGGGCTGGTGCCGGGCATCAGCGCGACGGTCGTCACCACGTTCACCGACCGCGGCACGGGCACGGGCGGTGGCGCGGCGGCGGGCCAGGTGTACGACCTCTACGCGAACTTCCCGCAGCTGCTCGCCTACCCGCCCCCGTGGTACGCCGTGCGAGGGCTGCTGCTCCTGGAGATGGGCCCCTGGGTCTTCAACATCATGGGCCTGTTCGTCGTGCTCTCGGCCCTGGTGCCCGCCCTCATGTGGTTGCTGCGTCGACGGCTGTGGTGGCTCGTCCTGGTCATCTCCTGGACCCTGTACGGCATCGAGGCCGTGACGAAGGCGTCCGTCCTGCCCTCGCAGTTCGACGCCGTGTTCCCGCTGCTCAGCTGGCAGCTGCCCTTCCTGCACGGACTCGTGATCGGCTACTACCGCCGCCCGATCACCCGGGCGCTGACGAGCCGACGCGGCGTCGCGGTGGTCACGACGCTCGTGGTGGGCTACGCGGTCGTGCTCGCGACGCTGTGGGCGACGCAGGGGGCTCCGTTCCTCGGCATCGTGCGCTACGACTGGCTGTACGAGAACCTCTACCAGCGCATCTACCTGCAGCCGGGACGCCTCCTCGACCTGCTGCTCGTGCTGGTCGTCGCCTACGCGCTGCTGACGGCCGCGTGGAAGCCGATGAACCGCCTGTTCGGCTGGTTCTACGTGCCGATCGGCGCGGCCAGCCTCTACGTGTTCATCGTGCACGTCTTCTTCGTCGTGGCCGTCGCCAACATCCCCGGCCTCGACCGCAGCAGCCCGTGGCAGGGCGCCGTCGTGCACACCGTCGAGCTGGGGCTGATCTGGCTGATGGTGCGCCAGCGCTTCCTGTTCAAGGTCATCCCGACCTGACGGGACGACGGTGTCCTGACGGCTGCGCCAGGCGTCAGGACACCGTCACTGGGTGACGCGGTAGACGTCGAACACGCCCTCGATGTGCCGCACGGCGGCGAGCACGTGGTCGAGGTGCTTCGGGTCGCCCATCTCGAAGCTGAACTTGCTCTTCGCGACGCGGTCGCGCCCCGTGGTCAGTGCCGCCGACAGGATGTTCACGTGCTGGTCGGAGATGATCCGGGTGATGTCGCTGAGCAGGCGGGGCCGGTCGAGCGCCTCGACCTGGATGGCGACGAGGAAGGTGCTGTGCGCCGTGGGGGCCCACTGCACCGGCACCAGGCGCTCGGGCTGCGAGCGCAGCGACTGCAGGTTCACGCAGTCCTTGCGGTGCACCGAGACGCCCGAGCCTCGGGTGACGAACCCCTCGATGTCGTCGCCCGGCACCGGCGTGCAGCAGCGGGCGAGCTTGACCATGAGGTCGCCGGAGACCCCGACGACGAGCACGCCCGCCTGGCCGTCGCCGCGCGGACGGCGCGAGCCGCTGCCCGGGATGACGGTCGCCTCGGCGAGGTCCTCCTCGGCTCCGTCGCGGCCGCCGGACAGGGCGATGACCCGCTCGACGACGTTCTGCGCACCGACGTTGTTCTCACCCACGGCGGCGTACAGCGCCGAGACGTCGGGGAGGTTGAGGTCCTTGGCGATCGCGTCGAGCGTGTCGTGCTTGAAGATGCGGTGCAGCGGCAGGTTCTCCTTGCGCATCTGCTTCGCGATGAGGTCGCGGCCGTGCTCGATCGCCTCCTCGCGCCGCTCCTTGGTGAACCACTGGCGGATCTTGTTGCGGGCGCGCGGGCTCTTGACGAACTCCAGCCAGTCGCGGCTGGGCCCGGCGTCGGGCGACTTGGACGTGAAGACCTCGACGACGTCGCCCGTCTTCAGCTCCGACTCCAGCGAGACGAGCCGTCCGTTCACCCGGGCGCCGATGCAGGCGTGGCCCACCTCGGTGTGCACGGCGTAGGCGAAGTCGACCGGGGTGGCCTGGGCGGGCAGCTGGATGACGTCGCCGCGCGGGGTGTAGGCGTAGACGCCCGCGCTGTTCATCTCGAAGCGCAGGTTGTCGAGGAAGTCGACGGAGTCCTCGGTCTCGGACTGCCACTGGACCAGCTCGCGCAGCCAGGCCATGTCGTCGCTGCCCGGCGAGGCGTTCTTGCCGGTGGCCGGACGCGCGCTGCCGTTCTCCTTGTACTTCCAGTGCGCCGCGACACCGTACTCGGCGCGACGGTGCATGGCGTGCGTACGGATCTGCAGCTCGACCGGCTTGCCCTGCGGGCCGATCACGGTCGTGTGCAGCGACTGGTACATGTTGAACTTCGGGACCGAGATGTAGTCCTTGAACCGACCGGGGATCGGGTTCCACCGCGCGTGGAGCACGCCCAGCACGCCGTAGCAGTCGGCCACGGAGTCGACCAGGATCCGCACGCCGACGAGGTCGAAGATGTCCGTGAACTCGCGCTCGCGGACCAGCATCTTCTGGTAGATCGAGTAGTAGTGCTTGGGCCGGCCGCTGACCGTCGCCTTGATCTTCGCGTGCCGCAGGTCGGACTCGACCTCGCCGATGACCCGCTCCAGGAACTGGCCGCGCGACGGCGCACGGTCGGCCACGAGGCGGACGATCTCGTCGTAGACCTTCGGGTGCAGCGTGGAGAACGCAAGGTCCTCGAGCTCCCACTTGATCGTGTTCATGCCGAGCCGGTGCGCCAGCGGCGCGAAGATCTCGACCGTCTCGCGGGCGATGCGTTCCTGCTTGTCCTGGCGCAGGTAGCGCAGCGTGCGCATGTTGTGCAGCCGGTCGGCGAGCTTGATGACGAGCACGCGGATGTCGCGGCTCATCGCGACGACCATCTTGCGGATCGTCTCCGACTGCGCGGAGTCGCCGTACTTGACCTTGTCGAGCTTGGTGACGCCGTCGACGAGCAGCGCCACCTCCTCGCCGAAGTCGGTGCTGACCGCGTCGAGCGTGTACGGCGTGTCCTCGACGGTGTCGTGCAGGAGCGCGGCGCACAGCGTCGGACCGGTCATGCCCAGCTCGGCGAGGATCGTCGCGACCGCGAGCGGGTGGGTGATGTAGGGGTCGCCGCTCTTGCGCTTCTGGCCCTCGTGCATGCGCTCGGCGATCTCGTACGCCTTGCGGATGACGTCGACGTCGGCCTTCGGGTGGTTCTCGCGGTACACCGCGAGCAGCGGGTCGAGCACCGGGTTCTGCGGCGTCGAGCGGCCGCCGATGCGGGCCAGCCGGCTGCGCACCCGAGCGCCCGCCGGGGCGGGGTCGACGCGGGCAGGCTCGGTCGCCGGCGCCACCTCGGGGGCTCCGGCCTGCGGTGTCTCGATGCGATCAGCCACTCACTGCTCCTGTCGTGCCTTCCATCGTAGGCCAGGGGCGGCCACCACCGAAGCGGCGTGTCAGAGGAGCACGTCCAGCAGGGTGGCGGCCGCCGTCAGCACCAGGATGGCGACGAGCACGAGGGCGATGGTGCGGGTGTGTCGAGGGTTCACGGTCTCCGGTCCTCAGTAGCGGCGCAGGCTCACGAGCGGGACGTCCGCGAGCCGCTCGCGGCCTCCGAGCGCCCCGATCTCCAGGACCACGGCGTTGCCCACGACCTCGGCGCCGCAGGTCTGCACCAGCTCGGCGGCCGCGCGCAGCGTGCCGCCGGTGGCGAGGACGTCGTCAACCACGACGACGCGGGCGCCGGGCGCCAGTGCATCGGTGTGGATCTCCACCGTCGCCTCGCCGTACTCGAGCGCGTAGGTGGCGCGGTGCGTGTCGGCAGGCAGCTTGCCCTCCTTGCGCACGGGCACGAAACCGACGCCCAGCTCCAGGGCCAGGGGCGCGCCGAAGATGAACCCGCGCGCCTCGACACCGACGACGGCGTCGGGGCGCAGCCCACGGACGGCGTCGGCCAGCGCGGCCGTCACCGCGCCGAACGCGTCCGGGTCGGCGAGCAGCGGCGTGACGTCGCGGAAGGTGACGCCCGGCGCCGGCCAGTCCTCGACCGGCCGGACGCAGGCGTCGATCGCCGTGGCGGCGTCCACGGAGGTCAGGACGTCTTCAGGTCGACGTCGCACTCGTCCTTGGCGTGCTTCTCGATCGCGTCGGACGCCTTGGTGAACTTCTCGTCGCCCAGCTTCTGGAACTCCGAGGCCAGACCCTGCAGCTTCGTCATGTCGACGCCCTCGGGCAGGTTGCCCGACTGGACCTTCGCGAGGTCGGACATCTTGAGGCCGGCGTCGTCGAGCGCCTTCTCGACGGAGGTGATGCCGTCGTCGAGCACCTTCCAGTCGCTCTTGATGTCGGAGGGGGCCTCGTCGGCGAGCTGGTGGAACGTCTTGAACGCCTCGTCGATCTTGCCGAGGTCGTTGCTCTCGAGCGAGTCGAACTGCTTCGTGGCGGACTTCAGGTCGGAGCAGTAGGCGCTGCTGCCGGATCCGCAGGCGGTCAGGGTGGTGGTGGCGGCGAGCAGGGCGCCGGCGAGGGCAAGCTTCTTCATGCCCGCAAGCATGTCATGCCGACCCTCGGACGGCCCACGGCCCCACGCCGTCACCGTCCGCCCGACCCGCTGCCGCCCTTGCGCGCCGAACGCGGCGGACGGGACGGCTGGCGCCGCTCGCCGGGACCGCGGACGGCGGAGCCCTGCTCCCCCGCAGCCACCGGCTGGGCCTCGTCGGCACCGGCCTGCTCGGCCGCGACCTGGGCGTCCTTCGCCCGCCGGGCAAGCACCCGCTTCGTGTGCGCCTTGACGGCGGGGTCGCGCTCGCGCAGCTGGACCGCGAGCGGCGTCGCGATGCAGATCGAGGAGTAGGTGCCGGCCGCCATGCCGATGAAGAGGGCCAGCGCGAGGTCCTTGAGCGGGCCCGACCCGAGGACGCCCACACCGACGACGAGCAGCGCGAGCACCGGCAGCAGTGCCGTCACCGAGGTGTTGATGGACCGCACGAGGGTCTGGTTGACCGCCAGGTTCGCCTGCTCGGCGTACGTGCGACGGTTCGAGGCCAGCACCCCGTGGGTGTTCTCGCGCACCTTGTCGTAGACGACGACGGTGTCGTAGAGCGAGTAGCCGAGGATGGTCAGGAAGCCCGTGACGGTCGCGGGCGTCACCTCGAAGCCCGACCACGCGTACACGCCGGCGGTGATGAGCACGTCGTGCGCGAGCGCGACGACGGCCGCGAGCGACATCCGCCAGTCGCGGAAGTAGGCGGCGATGAACACGACGACCACCACGAGGAACACGAGCAGGCCGGTGAGCGCCTTGCTGGCCACCTGCTTGCCCCACGACGGGCCGATGAGGTTCTGGCTGACCTCGGTCGCGCCGGCGTCGGTGAGCGCCTTCTCGAGCGTGGCCGTCTGGTCCTGCGTCAGGGCGCGGACGTCGATGCGGATCGTGTCCTGCCCCGAGGTGGTGACGATGGGGTCGCCCGCCTCCGGGACGCCGGCCTCGTCGATGGCGCGCGTGAGCCGGTCGGCGGTCGCGGTGTCGGCCTGCTGCACCTTGGCGGTGAGCTCGACACCGCCCTTGAACTCGATGCCGAGGTTGAACCCCTGCACGACGAAGCCGAGCGTGGAGGCCAGCAGGATCACGACGGAGATCGTGTACCAGAGCCGGCGGCGGCCGACGAAGTCGACCGAGACACGGCCGGTGTAGAGGTGCTGGCCGAAGCTGCTGAGACGTCCCATCAGGCGCGTCCTCCCGTGCGGGTCCGGGCGGGCCCGGACTGGTCGACGGCACGCTCACCGATGCCGAGGTGGGCGGCGTCGAAGCCGGAGAGCTTGTGCCCCTTGCCGAAGAATCTCGTGCTGGCGAGCAGCGACATCAGCGGCTTGGTGAACAGGAACACGACGATGACGTCGATGATCGTCGTCAGGCCGAGCGCGAACGCGAACCCGCGCACCACGCCGATCGCGAAGATGAACAGGATCACCGCGGCGAGCAGCGAGACGCCGTCGGCCGCCAGGATGGTGCGCCGGGCGCGGTCCCACCCCGACTCGACCGCCAGGCGCAGCGACTTGCCGTCGCGCACCTCGTCGCGGATGCGTTCGAAGAGGACGATGAAGGAGTCGGCGGTGATGCCGATCGCGACGATCAGGCCCGCGATGCCGGGCAGCGTCAGCGTGAAGCCGAGCGACTGCCCGAGCAGCAGGACCATGGCGTAGCTGACGGCGGCGGCCATGAGCAGCGAGCCGATGGCCACGAGGCCGAGGCCCCGGTAGTAGAGCAGCAGGTAGCCCATGACGAGCACGAGACCCACGCCGCCGGCAAGCAGACCGGCCTGCAGCTGGCTGCCCGCGAGCGACGGACCCTCCACGGAGACGCCGTTGACCTTGAAGGTCAGGGGCAGCGCACCGTAGGTGAGCTGGTTGGCGAGCGCCTTGGACGACGTCGACGTGAAGCTGCCCTGGATCTGGGACTGCCCGTTGCGGATGACCGCCTGCGACGTCGGCGCGCTGAGCACCTCGCCGTCGAGGACGATCGCGAAGCTCTTCTGCTGCGGGGTGAGCGCGGTGGTGACGGCGTCGAACACCTTGGAGCCGGCGTCGCGCATCGCGATGGAGACGACCCACTGCGACCGCTGGCTGTCGTAGACCTGCTCGGCCTTCTTGACCTGCGAGCCCTCGATCACGGAGGGGCTGAGGACGAAGACCTGCCCGTTGGTCGGGTCGCAGGTGACGAGCGGCCGACTGGGCACGTCCTCGACCTGGTTGCCGTCCGGGGAGCACTGGAACCCGGCGGCCAGCTGCTGCAGCGCGGCGACGCCGTCGGAGTACTGCTTCGGCAGGGTGGCCGGCGAGTCGGTCTCGGCGGCGATCATCTGGTCGAGCGACAGCTTGGTCCAGTCGACCGCTGACACCGCCTTCTCGGCCTTCGCGCGCGCCGCGTCGTCGAGCGGCTGGCCCGTGGCGCCCTGCGCCTGGGCCCAGACGAGCCGGAAGCGCAGCTGGGCCGTCTTGCCGACCTGGTCGACGATGTTGCCGCGGCGCTCGCCGGGGATCTCGATGATGACCTGGTTGCCGCCCTGGGTGGTGACCTCGGCCTCCGACACGCCCGTGGCGTTGACGCGCTGGTCGATGATGTCGCGCGCCTCGCGCAGCTTCTCCGGCGTCACGTCGCCCGACGAGGCCTCGGCCTGGAGGGTGATGCGGGTGCCGCCCTGGAGGTCGAGGCCGAGGCGCGGCTTCCAGACGGCACCGTCGTCGTGCTTCAGGTCGACGCCGACGAGCAGGCCGTAGAGCGCCACGACCAGCGCGAGGAACAGCAGGAGGGTGCGACGAGGACGCGGGGTCCCGGGTCGGGGCGCAGGTCTGGCCATCAGTCGTTCGGGCTCTCGGGTTCGGGGGTCGGGCTCGGGTCGGCGACCTTCGCGACGGCCTGGCGGTTGACGGTGATCACGGTGTCCGGGGCGATGCGCAGCTCGGCCTCGACGTCGCCGAGGGAGACGAGCTCGCCGTAGATGCCGCTGGCGAGCATGACACGACGACCGGGCTCGAGGGCGGCCTGGGTGTTCTGGTAGTCCTTCTGCCGCGCCCGCGCCGGTCGCATGACCAGCAGGTAGAAGATCACGAGCAGCAGGACGATCGGCAGGAGGCTGTAGAGGTCGGTCACGGGAGATGCTCCGTCAGGGTGGGATGTCGTCCGCAGGGCGGACCTGGCTCAGGGCCAGGAGGAAGTTTAGACACGCAACCAAGCACCGTGGCCCTTCTCATGCTTCCACGAGGGCGTGTCGGGACGGACGTCTGCCCCGTCGTGGACGCGCCGTGGTTAGGCGTCGTCGAGCGGGAGCTGCGCCGGGTCGGCCGGTGCGGCGAGCCCGAGGTGACGCCAGGCGGCGGGGGTCGCGATCCGACCGCGCGGCGTGCGCGCGAGGAAGCCGAGCCGGACGAGGAAGGGCTCGGCGAGCTCCTCGACGGTCTCGCGCTCCTCACCGACGGCGACGGCGAGCGTGCTGATGCCGACCGGTCCCCCGCCGAAGCTGCCGCAGAGCGCCTGCAGCACGGCACGGTCGAGCCGGTCGAGCCCGAGGTCGTCGACCTCGTACAGGGCGAGGGCCTTGCGCGCCTCGGGGTGGCCGACGGTGCCGTCGCCGCGCACCTGCGCGTAGTCGCGGACGCGACGCAGCAGCCGGTTGGCGATGCGCGGGGTCCCGCGGGAGCGGGAGGCGATCTCGCGGGCGCCGTCGTCGGAGATGGTGAGGTCGAGCAGCCGGGCGGAGCGTTCGACGATGCGTTGCAGCTCGGCGGCCTCGTAGTAGTCGAGCTGGGCGGTGAAGCCGAACCGGTCGCGCAGCGGCCCGGGCAGGAGCCCTGCGCGGGTGGTGGCGCCGACGACGGTGAACGGCGGGATCTCGAGCGGGATCGCCGTCGCGCCCGGGCCCTTGCCGACGACGACGTCGACCCGGAAGTCCTCCATCGCCATGTACAGCAGCTCCTCGGCGGGCCGCGACATGCGGTGGATCTCGTCGATGAAGAGGACGTCGCCCTCGTCGACACCGGACAGGATCGCGGCGAGGTCGCCCGCGTGCTGGATGGCGGGACCGCTGGTGAGGCGCAGGTGCGCGCCGAGCTGGTGGGCGATGATCATCGCGATCGTGGTCTTGCCCAGGCCGGGAGGACCGGAGAGCAGGACGTGGTCGGGTGTGCGGCCTCGCTGCTGCGCGGCCTCGAGCACGAGCGAGAGCTGCTCGCGGACCCGCTCCTGGCCGACCAGCTCCTCGAGGGTGCGCGGGCGCAGGGCGGCGTCGAAGGCGCGGTCGTCGGGCGTGGCCTCGGCGAGGACGGCGTCGAGGTCGGTGAAGGAGTCGCGGTACTCGTCGTGCACGCCGCTCACGCCTTCGACAGGGATCGCAGGGCGAGGCGCAGCAGCTGGCCGACGTCGGGCTCGTCGCCCGCGGAGTCGGCCACGGCGTCGATGGCGCGCTCGGCGTCGCGCGAGGACCAGCCGAGGCTCTGCAGCGCCTCGAGCACCTGCGCCCGCCACGGTTCGCCTCCACCGGTGCCGCCGGACGTCGCGACGGGTGCCGGGCCGACGCGGTCCTTCAGCTCGACGACGATCCGCTCGGCGCCCTTGCGGCCGATGCCGGGCACCGACGTGAGCACCGCGTGGTCGGACTCGGCGATGGCGCGACGCAGCCGGTCGGGGGCGAGGACGGCGAGCATCGCGAGCGCGACCTTGGGCCCGATGCCGCTGGCGGTCTGCACCAGCAGGAACATGTCGCGCTCGTCGGCGTCGGCGAACCCGTAGAGGGTCAGGGAGTCCTCGCGGACGACCAGCGTGGTGGCGAGCTGGGCCTGCTCCCCCAGCCGCAGCCGGGCGATGGTGCCGGGCGTGCAGTGCACGAGGTGGCCGAGGCCGGCCACGTCGATGACGGCGGAGTCGAGCGAGAGGGCGGCCACCTGGCCGCGGACGTGGGCGATCACCGGAGGGACTCCTTGCGCTGGGCAGCGGCGTGGGCCTGCTGCAGACGGTTCTGCGCGCCGCCACGCCAGATCTGGCAGATGGCCAGGGCGAGCGCGTCGGTGGCGTCGACCGGCTTGGGCGCCTCCGCGAGACGCAGCAGCCGCACCACCATGGCCGCCACCTGCGCCTTGTCGGCGCGCCCGCTGCCCGTGACGGCCGCCTTGACCTCGCTGGGCGTGTGCAGCTTGACGTCGACCCCGTGCCGGGCGGCCACGAGCATCGCGACCGCGCTCGCCTGCGCGGTGCCCATGACGGTGCTGACGTTGCTCTGGCTGAACACCCGCTCGACGGCCACGACGTGCGGCCGGTGCAGCCGCACCGCCTCCTCGAGCCCCTGCTCCAGCCGGTGCAGACGCCGGGCGGTGTCGAGGTCGGCCGGCGTGCGCAGCACGTCGACGTGCACCATCTCCAACGGCCGACCGACGGAGCCCTGCACGACACCGAGACCGAGCCGCGTCAGCCCGGGATCGACCGCGAGCACGCGCGTGGGGGAACGCATGTTCGAACGATAACCCGCAGCCGCGACGCCGCGCCGGACGCCACGCCGGGGTCGGGTGGGGTGCTGCCGCAGGGGGGCTCGACCTGCTGGTGCGCTGCCGGCGGGGGTCCCGACCTGCTGCGGCGCTGCCGCAGGAGGTCTAAGCGTGCTGCTGCGCTGCCTGGGCCTTCGCTGTGTCTGGTCTCCGAAAGGGCCTCGACCGGGTGGCCGGCGACCGCGCTGGTCTGGGGTCTCGGGCTGTGGGCCGGTGCTGGGGTGGACGCAAGATTCTGCTTTCGCGTGGAACGGTCCACGCGAAAGCAGAATCTTTCCGACGCGGCCCCCTCTATCGGTGGATCTGCAACCGCAGAAGCGCTCCTGCGGGTGCAGATCCACCGATAGGACGCGCAAACGCAGAACCGTGGGCCGAGGACGCAGAAACGAAGAATCGTGCGTCAAGGACGGGCTGAGCCAGACCCCGAGACCCGAAACCACCCCCAGGCCCGCTGCCGGTCGAGGCCCTTTCGGAGACCACCCCCAGCGAAGGCCGAGGCAGCGCACCAGCAAGGTCACGACGACCGCAGGCAGCGCTCCAGCCGGTCGAGGCCCGCGCAGGCAGCGCAGCAGCAGGTCAGGACCCCCGCAGGCACCGCACCAGCGAGGTCACACCCCCGCGCACGCAGCGCAGCAACGAGCCACGCCCCCCGCAAGAAGGCTCCCGAGATCAGTCCTCGTCGAGCTCCGCGAGCACGTCGTCGCTGATGTCGACGTTGGAGAAGACGTTCTGCACGTCGTCGAGGTCCTCGAGGGCGTCGACGAGCTTGACGACCTTCTTGGCGCCGTCGACGTCGACGGGCACCTCGACCGAGGGGACGAAGGAGGCCTCGGCGGAGTCGTAGTCGAGCCCGGCCTCCTGGAGGGCGCTGCGGACGGCGACGAGGTCGGACGCCTCGCTGATCACCTCGAAGCTCTCGCCGTGGTCCTTGACCTCCTCGGCGCCGGCGTCGAGCACGGCCAGCAGGATGTCGTCCTCGGTGGTGTCCTGGGCGGGCACCTGCACGACACCCTTGCGGTGGAACAGGTAGGCGACGGAGCCGGGGTCGGCGAGCGTCCCGCCGTTGCGCGACACGGCGGTGCGCACCTCCATCGCGGCCCGGTTCTTGTTGTCGGTGAGGCACTCCACCAGGAGCGCGACGCCGCTCGGCCCGTACACCTCGTACATGATCGTGGTGTAGTCGACCGCGTCGCCGCCGATGCCGCCGCCGCGCTTGACCGCACGGTCGATGTTGTCGTTCGGGACCGACGACTTCTTCGCCTTCTGGATGGCGTCGTACAGGGTCGGGTTGCCGTCGGGGTCGGGCCCGCCGGTCCGCGCCGCCACCTCGATGGTCTTGATCAGCTTGGCGAACATCTTGCCGCGCTTGGCGTCGATGGCGGCCTTCTTGTGCTTGGTCGTCGCCCACTTGGAGTGGCCTGACATCCCGTGCCCCTTTCCGCGCCACCTCGGCAGGTGGCGGATCCCTACATGTCCACGAGGTCCAGGAACAGGCGGTGCAGGCGGAGGTCGTCCCCCACCTCCGGGTGGAACGACGTCGCGAGCAGGGCACCCTGCCGGACCGCGACGATCCTATCGGCTCGCTCGTCGTCGTCGCCCGTCGCCGCGTCCAGCACGACCGGGACACGGGCGAGCACCTCGACGTCGGGGCCGACCTGCTCCACCCACGGTGCCCGGATGAACACGGCGTGGACGGGGTCCGGGAAGGTCGTGAACGGCACCTGCGCCTCGAAGGAGTCGACCTGGCGGCCGAACGCGTTGCGGCGCACGGTGACGTCGAGCCCGCCGAACGTGGTCTGGCCGTCGGCGCCGTCGACGATGCGGTCGGCGAGCATGATCATGCCCGCGCACGTGCCGAACGTCGGCAGCCCCTCGGCGATCCGGCGGCGGAACGCGTCGGCCACGCCGAACACGTCGGCCAGCTTGATCATCGTGGTCGACTCACCGCCCGGGATCACGAGGCCGTCGACCCGGTCGAGCTCCTCCTCGCGACGCACGGCGACGACGTCCGCCCCCAACGCCTGGAGGGCCTGCACGTGCTCGCGGACGTCGCCCTGGAGGGCGAAGACGCCGATGGTCGGGGAGGTCACCGGGACAGCCTAGTGACGCGGTCGCGGGCCGTCCGAGAGGACCCAGCAGGCGGGGGCGGGCGCTGAGCGCCTCACACCCCCGCCGCTCCCTCACGGCATCCCTCCCGATCGGGTCTGGGGTCGGGACCGCACGCACCGGCCTGGTGACGCAGTCCCTGAAGCCGCTCCGAGCACTCCATCCCGGGGCGACGACGTCAGCCTAGCGCGCCCCGGGTCATCGCCCGCCGGGGCGGTGCGGACCGGGCCACGCGAGCGCCGGGGCCGGGAACGAGCGAGGACCCGGCGCCAGCGCCGGGTCCTCGGTCAGGGTCGTGCGGGAGTCGTCACCAGCCGCGCTCGGCGAGGCGGTGCGGCTCGGGGATGTCGTCGACGTTGATGCCGACCATCGCCTCGCCGAGACCGCGGGAGACCTTCGCGACCACGTCGGGGTCGTCGTAGAACGTCGTGGCCTTGACGATGGCCTCGGCGCGCTGCTGCGGGTTGCCGGACTTGAAGATGCCGGAGCCGACGAACACGCCCTCGGAGCCGAGCTGCATGACGAGCGCGGCGTCGGCGGGCGTGGCGATGCCGCCGGCGGTGAACAGGGTGACGGGCAGCTTGCCGAGCTCGGCGACCTCCTTGACCAGCTCGAAGGGCGCCTGCAGCTCCTTCGCCGCGACGTACAGCTCGTCCTCGCGCAGCGACTGCAGGCGGCGGATCTCGCCGGTGATCTTGCGGATGTGCGTGACGGCGTTGGACACGTCACCGGTGCCGGCCTCGCCCTTGGAGCGGATGAACGCCGCGCCCTCGGTGAGCCGGCGCAGCGCCTCGCCGAGGTTGGTCGCACCACAGACGAACGGGACGTTGAAGGCCCACTTGTCGATGTGGTTGGCGTAGTCCGACGGCGTGAGGACCTCGGACTCGTCGATGTAGTCGACGCCGAGGCTCTGGAGCACCTGCGCCTCGGCGAAGTGGCCGATGCGCGCCTTCGCCATGACCGGGATCGAGACGGCCTCGATGATGCCGTCGATGAGGTCGGGGTCGCTCATGCGCGCGACGCCGCCCTGGGCACGGATGTCGGCCGGGACGCGCTCGAGCGCCATGACGGCCACGGCGCCGGCGTCCTCGGCGATGCGCGCCTGGTCGGCGTCGACGACGTCCATGATGACGCCGCCCTTCAGCATCTCGGCCATGCCGCGCTTGACGCGGGCCGTGCCGACGCTGGGGGTGCTGGTGCCGTCGGGGGTCGGGGAGGTCTGCGGGGTGCTCACGGCTCCAGTCTATCGAGCGCTGGCGACACCGTTCACGACGTCCAGCATCCGTGCCCGGTCGACGACCTTGCGACGCGGACGGCCCTGCTCGCGTCCGGCGGCGCGCTCGTGCGCGTCGAGGCGTCGCCAGGCGTCCAGGTCGAGCCCCGCGAGGTCCTGCACGCGGCCGGACCGCCCGGGAGCCCCGGAGTTCGGCTCGGGGTCGAGCCGGCCGAGCGCGACGTCGGCGAGGAGGTGGTTGACGGTCTCCAGCGAGCACGACTTGTTGGTGCCGATGAAGCCGGTGGGGCCGCGCTTGGCCCACCCGACGACGTACGTGCGCGGCAGGAGCGCGCCGCCGGGGGCCTCGAGCACGCGCCCGCCGACGTTCGGGATGCGGTGCGCCACCGGGTCGAACGGCACCCCGGGCACGGGCGTCGAGCGGTAGCCGACCGAGCGCAGGACCGACGTGGTGGCGACGTCGTCGAGCTCGCCCGTGGGCACGGCCCGGACGGTGCCGTCGACGTCGGTCTCCAGCCGGGTGCGGGTGAGGCGCACCCCCGTGACCGCACGCTCCCCCAGCACCTCGACCGGCGCGGCGAGGAAGCGCAGGAGCACGTGGCGACGTCCCTCGACCGGTTCGGCGGTGGTGCCCTCACGCAGCAGGCGGATCTTCACGTCGTCGCCGTCGAGCAGGTCGCGCTGCGGCACGACGACGTCGACGTCGGGGTGGTGCAGCAGCCCGACGAGCTCGGGCACGGTGAAGGCCGCCTGGGCGGGCCCGCGTCGCGCGACCAGCTCGACGCAGCGCAGCCGGCTGGTCCGCAGGGCCTCGAGGGCGTGGTCGGCGATGTCGGTGCGGGCCAGCTCCGCGGGGTCGCTGAGCAGCACGCGCGCGACGTCGAGGGCGACGTTGCCGTTGCCGACGACCACGGTGCGCTCGGCGTCGAGGTCGATCGGGGTGGCCACGTGGTCGGGATGGCCGTTGTACCAGGCGACCACCGCCGTGGCGGTGGTGTTGCCCGGCAGGTCCTCCCCCGGGATCCCGAGGCGGCGGTCGGCGGAGGCCCCCGTGGCGTAGACGACCGCGTCGTGGCGCTGCAGGAGCTGCTCGTGGGTGACGTCGACGCCCACCTCGAGGCCGAGGGCGTAGGAGAAGCCGGGCTGCGCCTCGATGCGCGCGAAGAGGTCGGTGATGGCCTTCGTGTGCTGGTGGTCGGGCGCGACGCCGGCGCGCACGAGGCCGTGCGGCGTGGGGAGCCGGTCGACGACCGTCACCCGCACACCACGCTGCTTCAAGAGCTCGTCGGCGGCGTACAGCGCGGCCGGGCCCGCGCCGACTACAGCGACGTCGAGCCGGCGCTCCGGCGGCAGCCGGACGACGGGCGGCACGGGCGCCTGCGCCGGACGGGTGGGCGACTCCAGGCCGTTGCCGACGTCGGACCCGGCGTGGAACAGCGCGTTCAGCTCGACGAAGACCTGCTCGTCGGGGGTGAGCCGCGACGCCGGCTTGATCGCGCCCACGGGGCACGCCCGGACGCACGCGCCGCAGTCGACGCAGGCCTGCGGGTCGATGTAGACCATGTCCGACGTGGCGAAGTCGGGCTCGTCGGGCGTCGGGTGGATGCAGTTGACCGGACAGGCGAAGGCACAGGCGGCGTCGCCACAGCACGCCTGGGTGACGACGTGCGGCACGTCAGGACGGACCGACCGGGGACGGGTCGGTCAGCCGCGCCGGCGGCTCGCTGCGGTAGCGCGACGGGCGACCGTCGATCTTCAGCCACCGCCACATCCAGCGCGACGAGCGCGTCATGAGCGTCGACTCCTCGGCCAGCATGCGCACGTCGCTGAACAGCTCGGCGAGGAACTCGCGGGACTCGGGCGCGTCCCAGTAGAGCTCGTCGATGACCTCCTGCGGCACGCCCATCTGGGTGCGCAGCTCCTTCGGCGGGACGAGGATGAGGTCGCCGGCGACGCGCATGATGATCGGGAAGAGCATCGACATGATCCAGCGGTCGACCTTCCCGAGGTGGGGGCCGCTGCGCATGACGTAGGCGTGGGCGAAGGAGATGTGGCGTGCCTCCTCCGCGACGTGGATCTGCATGATGCGACGCATGACCGGCGGCAGGTTCGTGCCCTCGCGCAGCATCCGCTTCTGCGTGTGGTCGATCGGCTCCTCGCCGGCCAGCACCGCGATGAAGAAGCCGAGCGGGTAGCGGGACGCGAACAGCGGGATGACACCGTGCAGCGCCCGCATCCAGCGCGGCATGCCCGGGACGTCGGCGCCGATGCGGTTGACGCACTCCTGGAACATCTGCGTGTGGTGGCACTCCTCCGTCGCCTCGTGGGTGAGGTAGCGGAACTCGGCCGACCCGTTCGGGCGGGTGAAGACGTACTGCATGATGCCGCGGATCAGCAGGTTCTCGAACTGCAGACCCACCTTGAAGATGTTGGCGTAGCGCCACATCCCGATCTCGATCTGCCGCTCGACCGGCAGGTTCTGGTACCAGGGGTGGCGTCCGAGCGGGTCGGCCTCGGTGAGCACCCAGTGCCGGTCGCTGGGGTCGATGCGGAAGTCGGGGTCGTCCCACGGGACGTCGACGAACGCGTCGAAGTTCCGGTCGACGGACGCCTGCGACAGGGCCCGGAGCGTCGCCTCGTACTCGGGCGTCGCGAGCGACGCCAGGCTCTCCTGGGTGCGGTCGAGATCCTGCTCGTCCATGAGGGTCATACCGCGAGTATGTGACGGCCGTCGCTATGTGTCAAGACCAATGTCACATTGATGGTGTCATGGTTTCTCGGCGCACCTTCGTGATGGTGATCGGATGTCTTGCTGTCCCGCTGACGTGGAGGTCTCGTCGTGCTGCTGCGCTGCCGCAGGGGGTCTCGTCGTGCTGGTGCGCTGCCGCAGGGGCGTCGTCTTGCCGGTGCGCTGCCTCGGCTGGCGCTGGGGGTGGTCTCCGAAAGGGCCTCGACCGGACGGCTTGAAACAGCGCTGGGTCGGGCTCTCGGGCCGCGGGTCGCGCTCGGGGTGGACGCACGATGCTGCGTTCGTGTGCTGAACACCGAGGATGCTGCGTCTGCTACGGGATCCCGTCACCAACGCAGAAGCGTCCAGCCTCAAGCGCACGAAGGAAGAAGGTTGGGTGCACTTTGGGGTGGGGCGGGCAGCGCTTCTCCCTTCTCGTGGCACGGTCCACGAGAAGGAAGCATCATTACCACGTCTAGCCCTGTCGGCGGTGGATCTGCCACCTGTAGAGCGCTCAGAAGGTTGCAGATCCACCGATGGCCAGCGCAAGCGCAGACTCTTGCGTCCCACGCGAGCCGCAGCCCGAGAACCCGAGCCGCCGCCGCTCCCAGCCGCCCGGTCGAGGCCCTTCCGGAACGCAGGTCGAGTCGAGGCCGCGCCAACGCAGCCCCACCTGGAGTCCGACCCACACCGACGCAGCCGCAGGTCAAGCAGAAAGCCGCGCCGACGACGTCAGACGTCCAGACCCGGCTGCTGCACGGCCTGGCGGTGGACGATCGCCATGCGCTGGAAGACGGTGACGAGGCTGGCGAGGGCGAGAGCCCACAGGGTCACCTCGCGCAGCACGGGGAGGTCGAGGAGGCCGGAGAAGCCGGTCATGACGAGGATGGCGACGAGCCGGTCGGCGCGCTCGGCGATGCCGCCCTTGGCCTGCATGCCGAGGCTCTCGGCGCGGGCGCGGGCGTACGACGTGAGGCTGCCGAGCACGAGGCAGGCGAGGCTGAGGCCGAGGTACAGCTCGGCCGGGCCGAGCGTCGACTCCGCGTCGGGGCGCGTGTAGTAGAGCAGCAGGCCGCCGAAGACGGCCGCGTCGCCGACCCGGTCGAGCGTGGAGTCCAGGAACGCCCCCCACTTCGACGACTGCCCGGACTTGCGGGCCATGTAGCCGTCCATGAGGTCGCTGAACACGAACGCCGTGACCACCATGACGCCGACGAAGAACTGCCCGCGCGGGAAGAACCACAGGGCGCCGGCGCTGACGCCGAGCGTGCCGACGATGGTCACGTGGTCGGGCTTCACGCCGAGGCGCAGCAGGAGGTCGGCCAGCGGGGACCACACGTTGGTCCAGAACTGGCGGAAGCGTTCGAGCATCAGACGTCCCCAAGGGTGGTCGAAGTGGTGGTGGGGGCTGCGGGCCAGGCCTCGGCCAGCAGGTCGCGGGTGTCCTCGAGCAGCTGCGGCAGCGTCTTGGTGCGGCCGAGCACGGTCATGAAGTTGGCGTCGCCGGACCAGCGCGGCACGACGTGCTGGTGCAGGTGCTGCGACAGCGACCCGCCGGCCACGCCGCCCAGGTTCAGGCCGACGTTGAACCCCTGCGGCGCCGACACGGCGCGGATGGTGCGCAGCGCCGTCTGCGTCAGGGCCGCGACCTCGGCGGTCTCGTCGGCCGTGAGCTCGGTGTAGTCGGCGACGTGCCGGTTCGGCACGACCATGAGGTGCCCGGGGTTGTACGGGTAGAGGTTGAGCACGACGAAGCAGGTGGCACCGCGGTGCACGACGAGCTCGGACTGCGCTCCCCCGGCCGCGATGCGGCAGAAGGGGCAGGTGTCGTCGGGCTCGGGCTCCTCGCCGCGCACGTAGGACATGCGGTACGGCACCCAGAGACGCTCCAGGCGGTCGTCGAGGCTCACCCGACCACCCTAGACGAGGGGTTCGCTGCGCCTGCCGGGACCGACGCGGTGGTGCGATGTCACCGGTTCTGGATGGTCCAACGACCGCGCGCCACCATGATCTGCTCCAGTCCGCCGTCATAGGACGGAGCCCAGATGGTGAGTCGGTACTGTCGCGTGCGTCGAGTGTCGTTGTCGAGGCGGAGGCGGACCCGACCGTCCTTGCCGATCGTGCGCTCCGGACCGGCGGACGACCAGCCGTCCCGGGTCCTCAGCTCGAGCCACGCCTTCAGTCCCGCTCCGTCCTTCACTGTCACGGTGCGGGTGACGGGATGGTAGGCCCGCGCTCGCGTGGTGCGTGAGGGAAACGACGGGCGGGGCAGCAGTCGGACGTCCGCACCGACCCGACCCGCCGACTCGGTCGCGGTAACGGCGGAGGCGAGCTCGACGTGGCCACCTCCGCGCATGACGTGATCCTGTCGCCCGATGCGGAAGTCGGTGCCACGAGTCAGCACGATGTCGGACAGGGTCGTGGCCGCCCGCGCACCCCACCCCGTGAACCGCGCGGTGACGATCCTCGAGGGACCGTCGAGCTCGACCGGGCGCCAGTACTGCTGATGCTGCGTCACCACGAGCGTGAAGCGCGTCCCGCGGGGCATCCACCACACGTCCTGGCGGCGACGACCCAGCGAGTGGGCTCGTGCTTCCGGCACCGTGACGCCCAGTCGCGTGTCGTCGGGAACGAGGGTGACGTTCGCGGTGTCGGCGACCTGGCGCCGTTGCCCGGCTCGGACCTGCTCGACGGTGAGGGAGAAGGGGCCGGTGGTCGGCGGATAGGTCATGAGGCTCCAGACGCGACGATTCACGTCGACCCGGCCGAGCAGCGTGCGCTGACCCGTGATCCCGTGAGTTGCCCAGACCTCCAGCTGCACGTCGCGCGCTGGCGCCTCGGCGCAGGCTCCGGACTCGTCGGCCACCTCGTAGAGCGGCGAGAGCCCCAGCACGTCGACGCCGTGAGACCACTTCTTGGTCGCTGGTGCGCTGACCTGCACCGAGGCTTCACGCAGAAGAACGGAGCGGGACGGGTGGTAGAAGACGGTCGCGTTCAGGTAGTGCCACGTGTCGCCGACCAGGACGAGGAATCGGACGTCGCCATGCCCCGTCTCACCCAGCGATGCCTCCACGGGCGGCGGGACGGCCAGGCCGTCCTCCCGCACGGCAACGGCGTCCGTGGAGACGTACGGACCGTTCGAGCTGGTGCGGTACTCCCACCTAATCAGCTGGCCGGTGCGAGGCCCGTCAGCCCCGACGGAGCGCACGACGGGAAGCTGCAACGGGTCGGCCCACTCCACGCATCGGGTCCGTGGCCCGACCGGGCCGATGTAGGCATCCCCAGCGGCGGCAGGTGCAGCCGCGGGCCCGAGAAGGCCGACGGCGAGCAGGAGGGCGAGGCCAAGAACGAGCGGGCGACCGTTGACTGCTGCGAGGATGCGTCTGCTCACGGCGCGACCCTAGGGCAACGACGTCGCCCCCGTCCCCGGATCACCGGGAACGAGGGCGAGAGCCGTACGGACAGGCCGGCGCCGCTCAGACCTGCTCGCGCGACGCCACGGCCTCGAGGATGCGCCGGACCGCGTCGTCGACGGGCACCCCGTTCTCCTGCTCGCCGTTGCGGTAGCGGAACGAGACGGCGTCGGCCTCGATGTCGCGGTCGCCGACGAGCAGCATGAAGGGCACCTTCTGCGTCTGGGCGGTGCGGATCTTCTTCTGCATGCGCTCGTCGGAGTCGTCGACCTCGAAGCGGATGCCCGCACCGCGGAGCCGCTGGCCGAGCGTGTGCAGGTAGTCCGAGTGCCGCTCGGCGACGGGGATCCCGACCGCCTGGACGGGCGCGAGCCACGGAGGGAAGGCGCCGGCGTAGTGCTCCACGAGCACGCCGAGGAACCGCTCGATCGAGCCGAACTTCGCGGAGTGGATCATCACCGGCTGCTTGCGCGTGCCGTCGGCGGCCACGTACTCCAGGTTGAACCGCTCCGGCGCTGGCTGGTTGAAGTCGTACTGCACCGTGCCCATCTGCCAGGTGCGACCGATCGCGTCGCGCGCCTGCACCGAGATCTTCGGGCCGTAGTAGGCCGCGCCGCCCGGGTCGGGCACGAGCTCGATCCCGGTCTCGGCGGCCACGTCGGCGAGCACCTGGGTGGCGAGCTCCCAGTCCTCGTCGGACCCGATGAACTTGTCCTTCGACGCGTCGCGGGTCGACAGCTCGAGGTAGAAGTCGTCGAGGCCGAAGTCGCGCAGCAGGCTGAGCATGAAGTTCAGCAGGTGACGCACCTCGTCGGGCGCCTGCTCGGGGGTGACGTAGGAGTGCGAGTCGTCCTGCGCGAAGCCGCGCACGCGCGTGAGGCCGTGGATGACGCCGGACTTCTCGTTGCGGTACACGTGCCCGAACTCGAAGAACCGCAGCGGCAGCTCGCGGTAGGAGCGCTGCCGGGAGCGGTAGATGATGTTGTGCATCGGGCAGTTCATCGCCTTGAGGCGGTAGTCCTGGCCGTCGACGTCGAGCGCCGGGAACATCCCCTCGCCGTAGTACGGCAGGTGGCCCGACGTGTGGAACAGGCCCTCCTTGGCGATGTGCGGGGTGCCGACGTACTCGAAGCCCTCCTCGATGTGCCGACGACGGACGTAGTCCTCCATCTCGCGCTTGATCACGCCACCGCGCGGGTGGAAGACGGGCAGGCCGGAGCCGATCTCGTCGGGGAAGGAGAACAGGTCGAGCTCGGTGCCGAGGCGGCGGTGGTCGCGACGCTGCGCCTCCTCGAGGCGGTGCAGGTACTCCTCCTGCGCCTCCTTGGTGGGCCAGGCGGTGCCGTAGATGCGCTGCAGCTGCTTGTTCTTCTCGTCGCCGCGCCAGTACGCGGCGGCCGAGCGCATGAGCCGGAAGGCGGGGATGCGCTTCGTCGTGGGCAGGTGCGGCCCGCGGCAGAGGTCCTTCCAGGCCAACGATCCGTCGCGCTTGACGTTGTCGTAGATGCTGAGGCCGCCCTCGCCGACCTCGACGCTCGCGCCCTCGGTGGAGCCGGCGCTCGACTTCAGGCCGATGAGCTCGAGCTTGTACGGCTCGTCGGCGAGCTCCTCGCGCGCGGCGTCGTCGCTGATCTCGCGACGGTCGAAGCGCTGGCCCTCCTTGACGATCTTCTTCATGCGCGACTCGATGGCCTGCAGGTCCTCAGGCTTGAACGGCTCGGCGACGTC
The DNA here is from genome assembly GCF_024124745.1 of Aeromicrobium sp. CnD17-E. GTDB lineage: Bacteria > Actinomycetota > Actinomycetes > Propionibacteriales > Nocardioidaceae > Aeromicrobium. The sequence continues at coordinate 16,435 of NZ_JAMXRU010000012.1, read as the reverse complement.
GAAGTCGTAGTAGAAGCCGTCGGTGATCGGCGGGCCGATGCCGAGCTTGGCCTCCGGGAACAGCTCCTGCACGGCCTGGGCCATGACGTGCGCGGTGGAGTGGCGCAGGATGTCGAGGCCGTCGGGGCTGTCGAGCGTCACCGGGACCACGGTCTGGCCCTCGGCGAGCAGCGTCGACAGGTCACGCAGGTCGCCGTCGATGCGCGCGGCGACGACGTCGGGCTGCTCGGCGAAGAGCTGCCACGCCTTCGTCCCCTCGTCGACGGTCTGGGGTGCTGCCTCGGCCCCCGCCTCGGCGGCGACGTGCACGGTGACGGACATGGCGGTGCTCCATTCTGGTCCCGACGACCCCTACGGCTGGGCCGTTCTGCTTGCCCTCACCCTAGGGCCTGCGCAGGATCAGGAGTCCCGCTGGCCCCACGGGGAGCCGTAGGCGGTGAGCAGCTCCAGGAACGGCACCGCGTCGAAGGCCTCGGGGCCGAGCACCCCCGCCCCGCTCCAGGTGCCGTCGGCGAGCAGCTCGAGCGCGACCACCGGGTTCACGGCGGTCTGCCACACGACGCACTGGTGCCCGTACTCCTGCATGGCCCACTCGTTGTCGACGACGTGGTACAGGTAGGTCTCGCGCTCCTGCCCGTCCTTGCCGGTGCCGGTGATCCAGAGCCCGGCGCAGGTCTTGCCGGTCATGCGCGGGCCGATGGTCGAGGGGTCGGGCAGGCAGGCGGCGACGACGTCGCGCGGGGACACCTCGACCGCTCCGCCGGCCGACGGCACGCGGACGGGGGTCGTGCTGTCGAGCCCGACGTCGTGCAGGGCCTTGAGCACGGTGATGAAGTCCTCCCCCAGCCCGTACTTGAACGTGACCCGCTCGGCGTCGACCCAGCGGGGCATGAGGAGCACCTCCTCGTGCTCGACGTTGACGCACTCGACGGGCCCGATGCCCTCGGGGAAGTCGAACACCTCGGGTTCGGAGAACGGGGGTGTCACGAACCAGCCGCCGTCGGGCTCGTCGGCGCGCGCCCTCTCCCAGACCACCGGCGGGTTGAGGCACTCCTCGATGGTCGTCCAGATCGAGAACGACGGCGCGAACACCTCGTTGCCGTGCTCGTCGTGCACCGCCAGGTTGGCGCCGTCGCGGGTGCCCAGGTCACGGATCTCGCTGAACAGGTGGTCGGCCGCGTACCGGGCGAACACGTCGGAGAGGCCCGGCTCCACGCCCATGCCGACGAGGGCGAGACGACCAGCCGACTCCCACTGGTCGGCGACGGCGAACTGGTCGTCGCCGAGCTTCTTGCCGACCTTGGCGTACGGCTCCTCGGGGTGCCGTGTCGACAGCGACATCGCCATGTCGAGGTAGTCGGCGCCCGCGGCGAACGCACCGTCGAAGATCGACATGACGAACCGCGGGTCGACGGCGTTCATGACGTGGGTGACGTCGTGCTCGCGGCACAGGGCCGCGACGTCGTCGGCCGACGACGCGTCGACGCGGGCTGCCACGAAGCGCTCGTCGTCGAGGGCGTCGACGGCGGCGCGGGCGCGCGCCTCGTCGTAGTCGGCGACGACCACGAGCTCGAAGAAGTCGCGACGTGCGGCGATGGCCGTGAAGGCGGCGCCGACGCCGCCGGAGCCGACCAGCAGGATCTTCATGTCTCTCCTCGGAGGTGTCCCGGGCTCGGGACGGTGGGGCGGGGTGGTGAGCAGGTGGCGGGGCGCGACGACGACTCAGTCCAGGGCCGCGCCGGGACGCGTCGGGCCGAGCGCCGCGAGCGCCACCTCGTCGGAGACGGTCTCGAAGCCCTTGCGCGTGAAGAACGTGGCGCCGACGGTGAACCGCCAGACGAGCATGAGCACCAGGCCGAGCACCAGGAAGACGACGGCGATCGCGAGCGGCAGCCCGACGCCGAGCACCGACGAGCCGCTGTACGAGGCGCCGGGGTCGGAGAGGTCGAGCACGGACTCGTACAGGAGGTAGAAGAGGGTGCCTGCGCCGACGAGCGGACCCACCCCGATGAACAGGAACGCCTTGGCCGACGTGAAGAGCCGTCGACGCCAGTAGATGGCGCACGCCAGGCCGGTCAGGCCGTAGTAGAAGGCGATCATCAGGGACAACGCCGAGATCGAGTCGAACAGGAAGTTGTCGCTGATCGCGCTCGCGCCGACGTACCAGGCGATGGCCACGGCGCCGATGAACCAGGTGCTGAACGACGGCGTCCCGTACCGCTCGTGGATGCGGGCGAACATCTTCGGGAACGCCCCGGCGCTCGCCATCGAGAGCGACACGCGGGACGCGGGCAGGATGGTCGTCTGCGTCGAGGCGATGCCCGAGGTGATGATCGAGAGCAGCAGCACGAAGGCGAACGGCCCCATGACGAGGTCGCCGACGGCACCGAACAGCGCGTCGTCGTCCTCGTAGCCGGTGACGAAGTCGACGCCTCCGGCGGCGATGGTCACGATCCCGACGCCGAGGTAGGTCGCGACGAGGATGACCGTGCTCCAGATGCCGGCGCGACCGGGCGTGGTGTCGCCGTCGGTCGACTCCTCGGACAGGTTCACCGCGCTCTCCCAGCCCCAGTAGATGAAGACGCCGATGAGCAGGCCGCTGACCAGCTCGTGGGAGTCGAGCCCGGCCGGGCTGAGCCAGCTCCAGCTCGGGGTCGTCGCGCCGGCGGGCAGCGACCCGGTCGCGAGCCGCACGGCGGCGACGCCGACGAAGAGGAGCAGCGCGCCGACCTGCGCGAAGACCAGCCAGACCTGGAACCTCGCCGACGCCTCGGTGCCGCGGACGCACAGCCACGTCATGACGACGACGATGGCCACGGCGATCGTCACGACGACCGGGCGGTTGGCGGCCAGCGAGTCGGCGCCGACCATGACGAAGAGGTAGCGCGCGGCGACGTCGGCGAGGGAGCCGATGACGAGCACGCCGGTGGTGAAGACGGCCCAGCCGCCCATCCAGCCGATCCAGGGGCCCATCGCGCGGGTGACCCACGAGAACGTGGTGCCGCAGTCGGTGTCGGCCCGGTTCATGTAGAGGAACGCACCGGCGATGAGGAACATCGGCACGAACGACAGCCACAGCACCGCCGGGGCGTGGATGCCCGCCACCACCACCATCGAGCCGAGCACGGCGGCGATCGAGTAGGCCGGCGCGGTCGCGTCGAGCCCGATCGACAGGCCTTCCCAGAAGCCGATCGCGTTGGCCTTCAGACCCTTGCCGCCCGTGGGAGCCACGTCGGCGGCTCCCGGTCCCACGTCCTGCGCCATGGGTGCTCCTCTCCCGTCGACTCGTTGCAGGAACTCTGCACCCGCTCGACGGAATCCACAAGAGTCGTCACATGATCGTTACGTGTTCAGTCGCCTTGACCCTTGCATTCGACGCATTCCGTCGCGAATACTCGCAGTGATCGGAGGAACCATGACCCACCCAACGCTCGACCCACACCGCGCCCCCGGCATCGACGAGCAGCTCGCGCGACGTCAGAAGGCCGCGCGCGACCACCTGTGGATGCACTTCGCGCCCCTGAAGGACGCCGACGCCGCCGACGTGCCCGTGATCGTCCGGGGCGAGGGCTGCTACGTCTGGGACGACCGGGGGCGGCGCTACCTCGACGGCCTCGCCGGTCTCTTCGTCGTGCAGGCCGGCCATGGTCGGCGTGAGCTCGCCGAGGCGGCGGCCCGTCAGGCGCAGGACCTCGCGTTCTTCCCACTCTGGTCGTACGCGCACCCCACGGCGATCGACCTCGCGGAGCGGATCGCGTCGCTCGCGCCCGGCGACCTGAACCGCGTGTTCTTCTCCAGCGGCGGCGGCGAGGCCGTGGAGACGGCGTGGAAGCTGGCGAAGAACTACTTCAAGCTCGTCGGCAAGCCGATGAAGCACAAGGTGATCAGCCGTTCGGTGGCCTACCACGGCACCACGCACGGGGCGCTCTCGATCACGGGTCTCCCGACGCTGAAGCAGCAGTTCGAGCCGCTCGTGCCCTCGACGTTCCGGGTGCCCAACACCAACCACTACCGCGCCCCGCAGCACGCCGACGACCTCGAGGCGTTCGGGCGCTGGGCGGCCGACCAGATCGAGGTGGCCATCGAGGCCGAGGGTCCCGAGACGGTCGCCGCCGTGTTCCTGGAGCCGGTGCAGAACGCGGGCGGGTGCTTCCCGCCGCCGCCCGGCTACTTCCAGCGGGTGCGCGAGATCTGCGACCGTCACGACGTGCTGCTGGTCTCCGACGAGGTGATCTGCGCCTTCGGACGTCTCGGCACCACGTTCGGGGCCGAGCGCTACGGCTACGTGCCCGACATGATCACCTGCGCGAAGGGCCTGACGTCGGGCTACTCCCCCCTCGGCGCGACGATCGTCAGCGACCGCGTCGCCGAGCCCTTCCAGCGCACCGGCGAGATGTTCGCCCACGGGTACACGTTCGGCGGGCACCCGGTCTCCTGCGCCGTGGCCCTGGCCAACCTCGACCTCTTCGAGCGCGAGGGCCTGCTGCAGCACGTGCGGTCGACGGAGGGCGCGTTCCGCAGCACGCTGGAGCGGCTCGGCGACCTGCCGATCGTCGGCGACGTCCGCGGCGACGGCTTCTTCTACGGCATCGAGCTGGTGAAGGACAAGGACACGAAGGAGACCTTCACGTCCGAGGAGTGCGACCGGCTCCTGCGCGGGTTCATGTCGCACGCACTGCTCGACGCCGGCCTCTACTGCCGCGCCGACGACCGGGGCGACCCGGTCGTCCAGCTGGCGCCGCCCCTGGTGGCCGAGCAGGCCCAGTTCGACGAGATCGAGCAGGTGCTGCGTGGCGTGCTGACGGAGGCGTGGGCCAAGATCTCCGCATGAACGTTCGCCAGTCCCCCTTCGTCGCCGAGGCGACGCCATGAGCGCGCCGGTGCTCGACGAGGTCGCCAAGCGCATCATCGCGCTGCTGCAGGTCGACGGCCGCATGTCGTACGCGGCCATCGGCAAGGAGGTCGGGCTCTCGGAGGCCGCGGTGCGCCAGCGCGTGCAGAAGCTGACGGACTCCGGCGTCATCAACATCGTCGCGGTCACCGACCCGATGCAGCTCGGCTTCGCCCGGGAGGCGCTCATCGGCATCCGCGGCAGGGGTCCGCTGGAGCCGCTCGCCGAGAGCCTCGCCGAGATCCCCGAGGTCGACTACGTGGTCATCACGGCGGGCTCGTTCGACATCATCCTCGAGCTCGTGTGCGAGACCGACGAGCACCTGCTGCAGGTGCTGTCGGAGAACATCCGCGCCCGGGACGACGTCGTCAGCACCGAGACGTTCACCTACCTGAAGCTGGTCAAGCAGACGTACACCTGGGGCGTCCCCGACTGACCTGACGTCGGCGAGGCGTCACGAGGCCCCGACGCGCAGGCGCGGCGTGGGCAGGAGCAGCGCGCCCGGCGCGCCCTCGGGCACGACCGGCCGGTGGGGGGCGACGGCGTCGACCCGGCGGTACGCCGACCCGAGCGGCGGACGCGGGTCGGGCTCGCCGCGGTTGGGCCAGAACGACATCGCCCGCTCCGCCTGGGCCGTGATCGTCAGCGACGGATTGACCCCGAGGTTCGCGCTGATGGCCGAGCCGTCCGCGACGTGCAGGCCGTCGTGCCCGAACAGCCGCTGGTAGGGGTCGATGACGCCCTCCTGCGGCGTGGTGCCGATCGGGCAGCCCCCGATGAAGTGGGCCGTGAGCGGGATGCCGACGAGCTCGCCGACGGAGCCGCCCGGCACGCCGTCGAGCTTGTCGGCGATCTCGCGGGCGACGTGGTCGGCCACGGGGATGTGCGACGGGTTCGGCGCGCCCGTGCCCTGCCGGCTGCTCATCCTGAGGCCGAACGGACCGCGCTTCAGGAACGTCGTGACGGAGTTGTCGAGCGACTGCATGACGAGCACCACGACCGACTGCTCGGCCCAGCGGCGCGGGTCGTGCAGGCGCAGCGTGCCGCGCAGCCCGAGGCCGCGGTAGCCGCGCAGCACCTTGCGCAGCTGCGAGCCCCCGCCGCGGTGGTCGGCCAGCGCCATGTTCATCAGGCTCAGCGCGCCCGAGCCCCGGCCGTAGCGGACGGGCTCGACGTGCGTCTGCGGGTCGGGGTGGAACGACGACGTGATCGCGACGCCGGGCGTGACGTCGGCGTCCTTCGCGCTCGCGCGGGCCGAGAGCACCGCCTCGGAGTTCGTGCGGCTCAGCTCCCCCAGCCGCTCGGAGATCTCCGGCAGCGAGCGACGGCGGAGCCGGTGCAGCAGGTCCTGCGTGTTGAGCGCGTTGCCCGCGAAGACCACCTGGTCGGCACTGAAGCGACGACGCCGCAGCCGGTTGCCGGTGCGTCGCGTGTGCACCACGTAGCCACCGCCGCGCCGCGGGCGCACGTCGGTCACCGTGGTCAGCGGGTGCACCTGGGCGCCGCCCCGCTCGGCCAGGTGCAGGTAGTTCTTCACGAGCGTGTTCTTCGCGTTGTGCCGGCAGCCGGTCATGCAGGCACCGCAGTCGGTGCACGTGCGGCGTGCAGGCCCGGCGCCGCCGAAGTAGGGGTCGTCGACCTCCTCGCCGGGACGGTCGCCGAACAGCACGCCGACGTCGGCGGCGTGGACCGTGTCGCCGACGCCGAGCCCCTCGGCGACCTCCGCCATCAACCGGTCGGGCAGGGTCGTGCGCGGGTAGGTCGCGACCCCGAGCATGCGGCGGGCCTGGTCGTAGTGCGGGGCGAGCTCGTCGCGCCAGTCGGTGACATGGGCCCACTGCGGGTCGTCGTAGAAGCCGTCGAGCGGCTGGTAGAGCGTGTTCGCGTACACCAGGGAGCCGCCACCGACGCCGGTGCCGCTCGCGATGAGGACGTCCTTGAGCGGCGTGATGCGCATGATGCCGAAGCAGCGCGCCCACGGGGCCCACAGGTAGCGGCGCAGACGCCACGACGTCTCGGGCAGCTCGTCGTCGGCGAAGCGTCGGCCCGCCTCCATGACACCGACCGCGTAGCCCTTCTCGGTGAGCCTGAGCGCGGTCACGCTGCCGCCGAACCCGGAGCCGACCACCAGGACGTCGTAGTGCTTCATGTCGCGCACCGTACCCGCTTGTTGACACTTTGCCAATAGCGTTGTTCACTCGTCGCGTGACCGCTCTGCCCCGCCACCGCCTCGAGCCCGACGCGCGCCGTCGCCAGATCCTCGAGGCCGCCCGCACGCTGTACGCCGAGCGCGCCTACGACGACGTCTCGCTGGCCGAGCTGGCGAGCGCGGCCGGCGTCACGCGGGGGCTGCTGCACCACTACTTCGGCTCCAAGCGCGAGATCTTCCTCGCCGTCATGCGCGACTCGACGTTCATGCCGGAGACCGAGCTGCCCGACCTGCTGCACCTGCCGATGGAGGAGCGGGTGCGGGTGACGATGGACTGGATCCTCGACGCCGCGCAGACGTACGGGCAGGCCTGGGTCGCCGCGTCGGGCGCCGCCGAGCTGCACGGGGAGTCCGACCTGCAGGTCGTGGTCGACGAGGCCGACGACCGCGCCGCACGCCTCGTGCTCGACGCCGTCGGGCTGCCCGACTCCCCTGTGCTGCGGGCCCGGCTACGGGCCTCGGCCGCGTACGTGAAGGCGCTGTGCCGGGAGTGGCTCCAGCGGGGCACGCTCACGCGCGACGACGTCCTCGACCTGCTCACCACCCACCTCGTCCACGTCCTGGAGGGCTCATGACGTCCGTCGGCATCATCGGCTCGGGCTTCGGCGGCATCGCCGTGGCAGCCGAGCTCCTGCAGCACGGGCACACCGACGTACGGCTGTGGGAGCGTGGCGACGACGTCGGGGGCGTGTGGCGCGACAACACCTACCCCGGCGCCGGCTGCGACGTCCCCTCGCCGCTGTACTCGTTCTCCTTCGCCGTGAACACCGACTGGTCGCGCCGGTACGCGCTGCAGCCGGAGATCCACGCCTACCTGCGGCGCACCGCCGACGACCTCGGCATCACGCCGCTCGTGCACCTGGGCCGCGAGGTCGTCTCGGCGCACTGGCACGAGACCGACCGGCAGTGGGAGGTCGGGTTCGCCGACGGGTCGGTCGAGCGGGTGCAGGTGCTGGTGAGCGCCGTGGGACAGCTGTCGGAGCCACGCCTGCCCTCCATCCCCGGCATCGACGACTTCGAGGGCGACGCGTTCCACTCGGCGCGCTGGGACCACGACCTCGACCTGCGCGGGAAGCGGGTCGCCGCGGTCGGCGTCGGCGCGAGCGCCATCCAGTACATCCCGCACCTGGCCGACGTCGCCGGCGAGCTCACCTTGTTCCAGCGCTCCCCGAACTACATCCTGCCCAAGCCCGACGGTCCGCTCCCCCGCTGGTGGCGGCCGGGGATCCGGCTCGAGCGCCCGCTGTGGTGGACGCTCGGCGAGCAGTTCTCGCGAGGTCTCGACGAGGGGACGGTCGTCGGCGCCATCGAGAAGCGCGTGGCCCTCGCGCACCTGCACCGCCAGGTGCGCGACCCGCGCCTGCGCGAGGTCCTCACGCCCGACTACCCGATCGGCTGCAAGCGGATCCTGTTCTCCAACACGTTCTACCCGACGCTGGAGCGCGACCACGTCGACGTCGTCGCCGAGCGCATCGTGCGGGTGGTCCCCGAGGGGCTGGAGACCGCCGACGGCACCGTGCACCCTGCCGACGTCGTCGTCTACGGGACGGGCTTCGCCGCCCAGGACTTCCTCGACACGATCGACGTGCGCGGCGTGGACGGCGAGGCCCTCGCCAAGCGCTGGGTCGACGGCGCGCACGCCCACCTCGGCATGTACGTACCGGGCTTCCCGAACCTGTTCGTCTCCTACGGCCCGAACACGAACCTCGGCGGCGGGTCGATCATCTACATGCTCGAGGCGCAGGCCCGGCACATGCGCCTGGTGCTCGACCGGATGCGCGAGGGAGCCCACGCCACGGTCGACGTGCGACCCGAGGTCGAGGCCGCGTACGACCGCCAGGTGCAGGAGCGGCTGGAGAGGTCCGTCTGGGGCAGCTGCGACAGCTGGTACCGCCACCCGTCGGGTCGCATCACGTCGAACTGGCCCGGGTCGACGTACCCGTACCACCGTCGGGTGCGCTCGCTCGACGTCGAGGACTTCGCGTGGGCGTGACCTACCCCCCGGAGCCGTGGGACCTGCACGGGCAGGCGGTCGCGTCGGTGTTCCTCGTGCCCGTCCGGTCGCTCCCGGCGCCGCCGCCGGGCACCCGCGTCGTCTCCGTGGCGGGGCGGGCGGTCGTGACCGCTGCGTTCTTCCGGTACGAGGAGCCAAGCCCGCTCGTCTACGACGAGGTCATGGCGACCGTGCTCGTGCGTCGCGGCGTGCGACCGCGCGTGTGGATCCCGTGGATCTGGGTCGACAGCGAGGCGTCGCGCGACGGTGGTCGCGCCCTGTGGGCCATCCCGAAGGACCTCGCCCGCTTCGACGTCGAGCCGGGGCGTCGGCACCGCGGCGACGGCCTGGCGAGCGTCGAGGTCGAGCGCACGGCGCCCCTGCCGGGTCGTTGGCCGCTCGCGTTCCGCGTGGTGCAGCGTCGAGCCGGGCGTGCGGTCGTCACACCCGTGCGCGGACGGCTCGGCGCGCAGCTGGTGCGCACGTCGTGGACGTTCTGCGGCCCGTTGTCGCTGCTCGCAGGACGGCGTCCGGTCGTGTCGGTGCGGGCGTCGAGGTTCCGGCTGCTGTTCGGTCGGGCCTGACCTCGGGTCGCACGACGCCGCGTTCCACGGCACGGTGGTCCCATGGCTGAGTACCGACTGACCACGGAGGACGGCGACGTCGTCGCCGAGGAGACGCTCGAGCACGACCAGGCGGCCGTCGCCTGGCGCTCGAGCCGGCCGTTCGAGGCCCCGACCCCCGGCGAGGGCCGCGGGCTGCGCCTCGAGCGTCGCACCGACCGCGGGTGGGTGCGCCTCGACCCGCTCGGTACCGCCGAGACCACCTGATCTCCTCCCCCACCCCCCTTCCCGCGTTGTGGGGACGTGACGACGGTTCTCGGGCCGAGAACCGTCGCGATCCCGTCAAGACGAAGAGGTGGCTCGCTTCGTCACGCTCACCCAGCCGACCGGCTCCGCGACGACCTGGAGCTCGTCGGGCGTGAGCTCGATGGCCGACGCCGCGTTGCCGACGGCCGGGTAGACCGACGGGAACCGTCGCAGCGACTCGTCGAGGTGCACGGCCGCCGCGTCGGGGTTGGCGAACGGGCACACACCGCCCGCAGGATGGCCCGTGAGCGCCTCGACGTCGTCGGGCTTGAGCATGCGCGCCTTGAGGCCGAAGGTCGCCTTGAAGGCCGCGTTGTCGACCCGCGCGTCGCCCGCGGCGACGACGAGGATGCTGGTGCCCGGCTCCCGGCCGTAGAAGCCGAGGGTCTTCGCGATGCGCGCCGGCTCGACCCCGAGCTCGGCGGCTGCCAGCTCGACGGTCGCGCTCGACCCGGACGTCTCGACGACGTCGCCGTCGCGTCCGAAGCGGGCGAGGTGGGCGCGGGCGCTCTCGATCGACATGCCGGCCATCGTAGGAGCGTGGGGGGAACGACGAGGCCCCCGGCTGGTGAGCCGGGGGCCTGCGTGTCGGTGGGCGATACTGGGTTCGAACCAGTGACCTCTTCGGTGTGAACGAAGCGCGCTACCACTGCGCCAATCGCCCGGGGACGTCAGAACCTTACTCCACCCCGTCCCGAGGTCGAGCTACGGGTCCGACGTCTTCGCCGCCTCTCGCGCCCAGACGGCCTGCGCGCGCTGCGTGACGGGCCCGGGAGCCGCGGCGACGGGCCGTCCGTCGACGTGCGAGATGGCCTGGATGTCACGCGTGGTGCCGACGAGGACGACCTCCTCGGCGTCGGCGAGCACCTCGATCGGCGCGTCGCGCTCCACGACGTCGAGCTCGTCGGCGAGCCACTCGAGCGCCAGCGCCCGGGTGATGCCAGCCAGGCAGCCCGACGCGAGCGTGGGGGTGACGAGGGTGCCGTCGAGGACGTACATGATGTTCGAGCCCGTGCCCTCGCACAGGTGGCCCTGCGTGTTCGGCATGACCGCCTCCGACGCGCCCGCGGCGCGCGCCGCCTCGATCATCCTGGCGTTCTCGGCGTACGACGTGGTCTTGAGGCCCGACAGCGCACCTCGCTCGTTGCGCGGCCACGGCACCGTGATGATCGTGGCGACCGACGGCGGCTTCTGGGCCGGCTCGGTGACGACGACGTGGGTGAGCCCGTGATCGCCACGGGGAGAGCCGAGCGGACCCCGACCCGACGTGACGGTGATCCGCACCCGTCCGAAGGGGAGGTCCTGGCCGTCCAGGGTCGCGTCGATCCCCTCGCGCAGGAGTCCGAGGTCGGGCCGGCCGATGCCGAGCCCCTCGGCGGAGCGTGCGAGCCGGTCGAGGTGGCGCGTGAGGGCGAACGGCTGCCCGTCGTCGACGGCGACGGTCTCGAACACGCCGTCGCCCACGACGAGCCCGTGGTCGAGCACGCTGAGGGCCGGTTCGTCCGGTGATTCCAGCAGTTTTCCGTTCAGCCAGGCACGCATGGCCCCACCCTAACGCGCCCGCCCGGACCCCCCTGTTTGGCCGCCGCAGGGGCATGTACTAATGTTTCATCTCGCGCCGGGAACGGTGCAAATGCGGACATAGCTCAGTGGTAGAGCATCACCTTGCCAAGGTGAGGGTCGCGAGTTCGAATCTCGTTGTCCGCTCGGAGAGGGTCCCCATACCCATCCAGCGGTGGGTTGGCCGAGAGGCGAGGCAACGGACTGCAAATCCGTGTACACGGGTTCAAATCCCGTACCCACCTCGATCCCCCAACAGAACAGCACCACCCACGGGCGATTGGCGCAGCGGTAGCGCGCTTCCCTGACACGGAAGAGGTCACTGGTTCAAACCCAGTATCGCCCACCATCAGAAGGCCCCGGAATCCTCATCGGTTCCGGGGCCTTTCGCATGCGATCAGCCCGCTGTCCGTCCGCGCAGCGACCTTCCTCGCCCACAAAACTCCACGGCACCTCTCCCCGGTCCAGGAGCATGAAGGAAACGTTCGACGCCCACGCCCCGACGGATGGGTGGCGGCCGGGGTGAGATTCGGCATGGCCGAAGACGTGGTCGACACGCCGACCCGGCCGCTAGCCTCGTGTCGTCGCTGATCCTCTCTCCCAAGGAAACGATCCACGACATTGCGCCTGCTCCACGAGGAGCTGGGCCCGCGAGACGCTGTCGACGACTCTCATCTCCCCGAGAGCGTGGGCAGCGTCTCGTCGTTGGTGGCCCGTCCGTCCGGGCCCTGCGGGACGGCGTCGCACGCTCGTCTACCGTCGGTGCGATGACGACGACCGATGACCAGGTGCTCAGGACGCCCCCAACGCTCGAGGACTACCTGCGCCTGCGGACCACGTCCGGGCTGACCCCGAGGTCCGCGACCCAGGGCGAGGGCGCGCTGGCGGGCAGCTGGGCATGGAGCGTCGTCGAGCACGAGGGACGGGCCGTGGCCATGGGTCGCGTCATCGGCGACGGCGGCTGGTACTTCCACGTCGCCGACATGGCGACCCTGCCGGAGCACCAGGGCCGCGGCCTGGGGCGTCTGGTCCTGACCGACCTGCTCGCGCAGATCGCCGAGGCCGCCCCGCCCGACCCGTACGTGACACTCATGGCCGACGCACCCGGGCGCCGGCTGTACGCCTCGATGGGGTTCGTCGAGACGGCGCCGAGGTCCCTCGGCATGGTCCTGGCGCACGACCCACAGCTGGGCTGATCGCTGCGCACGCGGCCCCCGAGCGCAGCCGGGGCGCTTCGGCCGAAGCCGCCCCAGCCGCTCGCACTCGGGGCTCCTGGGTTGAACCCGACGGTGCTGTGTACTGCCTTCCCGCACGACCTGCACCTACACGGTGCACGGTTCAGCCTGCGATGTGATCTCAGCCACGTGTCGGGATCGGCCCGAGCGACAGGAGATGGGCCCGCGCGGCGACGAGGACCACCGGACGCCGCGCGGGCCGCATCAGACGGGGGCTCGACCTCGGGAATCGGGCCCACCGCCAGGTCCGGCCGCCATGCGCTGCGGACCGGGCCGGCGATCAATCTAGAGGTCCCCGGGTTGTTGCGGGACGAAACCGCACAATGTTCATCCGGGAGGTCGCGTCGCGAGAAGGCCCACGCCGACGCGACGGGTCCCGACGATGGAGATGCGGCCCCGCAGGACCTCTGCTTCAGTAGGCGAGGTCGACGTGGATCGGTGCGCCTATGACGCACCAGACGTCGACTGGGAGCGCGTCGACCAGGGGCGACGCTGACCGACTCGGGGCGTGACGCGGGGAGCCGTCGCGCCCCGGGCCGTCCCGACCCCGCGTGAGGCCTCAGCAGTCGTCGTTGCGCCAGCCGCCGTCCTCACGGACCCACGGCTGGTCCCGTTCGGACAGGGACTCGACGTCGAGCTCGTACGACACCGTGCCGCGGGCGCCGTCAGCCGTCGCCTCCACGTCGCGCAGGGGGTCGTCGCCGTCGAGCGCGGTGGCCTGGCTCGTCATCCGCCGGAACTCGGTGAACGGCAGCTCCTGGCGGCACCGCGCCGACAGGAACGCGTACGCGTCGTCGGCGCGGCCACCGTGGAAGGCGTCGACGTAGCGGACGACGGCCTGCTCGAGCGCCTCACCCTGCGCGCCCGACGCCGACTCCGCCGGTCCCGGCTCGGTCGCGGTCGGCGCCGAACCGCTGTCGGACCCGCCGCACGCGCCCAGGAGGAGCAGGGGGACCACCGCGACCGCGACCAGACGACGCCTCATGCGGGGAGCATAGGTCGACCCCGGTCGCGGCAGCACGCACGAGACCTCGGCGCCGCGCCCCGCGCGACAGCGGCCCCGCCGCTGGCGGGGCCGCTCGTCGTCACACCGACATGCGAGATGCGGGGCTGGTGTGAGGCTGGCCCGGTCCGGGAAACTCACCGAACCGGTGCGCTCGACGGTACGCAGGTCTGCTGCATCCGCATCTCGAGGACGAGCCGTTCCGCTGCGCATTCGACCACGTGTTCGACTACCATCGTCCGGGTGAGCGCCCACCCCCACCACGCACCGCGCTCCACGGCCGCCAGGCCGTCGCCGGAGCCCTCGTCGGTCGAGCGCGCGCGTCACGTGTGGGTGGCGCCGTCCGCGCGTCAGGTGGACCTGCGACCGTACCCCGGTCTGCTCGTCACCTGGCAGCGCCGCGACGACGGCTGGTGGGCGTACGTGGTCATGCTGCTGCCGACGGGCGCGCTGGTCGCGAACTGGGTGCCTGCGTCGCTGCTGCGTCCCGCTCGGGGCCCAGGTCCGTCCTGACGTGATACCGCCGGGCGGCCGTCGAGCTGCGCAAGCCGACGGCCGAACCCGGCGTACTCCCAATCTAGGTGCGTCTGCCAGGACCGCAACCGCAGCGACGTCAGGTGCGCGAGACGGAGCGCCAGGTGAAGGTGCCGTCGGCCGACGTGATCCGCACGATCGCGTCGGCCACGACGACGGACGGCTGCGCCGCGTAGGCGACGGCGCAGCTGAACTGCGTGCCGACCGCTGCCGGGACGGAACGGGGGCAGGAGACCACCGTGGGACGCCCCTGGGCGTCGAGCGAGGCCTTCACCTGCGCCGACACCGCCGCCGTCGATCGGACCGTCCGAGGCGCCGCAGGGGCCGGGCGGGGAGCCGTCGACCGCGTCGGGGTGGGTGAGGCGGTGGGGGTCGGTGAGGCCGTCGGCGACGGACTCGCCGACGGGGAGGGACTCGCCGACGGGGAGGGACTCGCCGACGGGGAGGGACTCGCCGACGTCGACGCGGAGGCGGTGGGCTCGGCATCCGGCGAGCGCGTGGGCACGACCCGCTCCCCCGCAGCTCGCTGGCCGTCCCCCTCGGTGCTGTCGGTCCCGAGCCACGAGCGCAGCCCGAACACACCGCCAGCGAGCACGAGGACGGTCAGCACGAGAGCGGCGAGGACCTTCTTCGACGCGCCCACGTCACTCCCCCTGCGAGACGGGCTTGGAGTTCCAGGCGAAGTGACCGTCGGGGCCGTCGATCTTGACCGCCGCGACCGCGACTGCCGCCGTGTTGGGCTGGTTGGCGAAGAACACCTGGCAGTCGAAGGCCGTGCCGATCTTCTGCAGCACCCGGTCGGGGCACTCGACGCGCGTCGGCTGACCGGCGTTCTGGTCCAGGCGCGTCTTGATCGACTGCTCGATCCGCGTGGTCGTCATCTTGGTCGGCGCGAGCGACGGGCTGGCCGACGCCGACGGCGTCGGGTCGGCACTGGAGCCGGATCCGCCGTCGTCGTCGGGGCTGCACGAACGCAGCGCGAAGAGCAGCGCTGCGACCCCGAGCAGCACCACGACGAGGGCCGCGACCTTCCGCATCTTCTTCACGGGCGACGATTCTAGCGGTCAGGACGGGGGTGGCGGTCCTCGTCGAAGGAGGCGTTGATCGCAGCCCCGATCAGCACGGCGATGGAGATGACGTACAGCCACAGCAGGACGGCGATCGGCGCGGCGAGCGGACCGTAGATGGAGGTGCCGCCCGTGGAGAAGCCGAGCGCCCACCGCACGAGCAGGCTGCCGCCGATCCACAGCCCCATGGTGAAGAACGCGCCGGGCAGACCGGATCTCCAGGACACCTTGACCGGGACGGCCAGGTGGTAGAGCGAGGCGAGGAAGCCGACCGAGACGAGCAGCACCGCCGGCCAGTACAACGGCTGCAGCACGGCCAGCTGCGAGGGCACGACCGACGCCGCCACCTCCGGGCCGGCGAGCACGAGCGGCACGACGACGATCGCGATCGCGAGGGCGACGACGTACAACGAGAACGACAGCGCCCTCGTCTTGACGATGCCGCGCACGCCGCCCAGGCCGTAGAGGATGGAGATGGTGTCGAGGAAGACGTTCAGGGCCCGCGAGCCCGACCACAGCGCGAGGACGAACCCGATGGAGACGACGTCGATGCGTCCGGACCTCAGCACCTCGTCGAGCGTGGGCGCGATGACCTGGTCGACCGTGCCCTGCGTGAGCGCCTGGGACGAGAGCTCGAGCACCCGGTCCTTCAGCACGTCGACCTGGGCCACGTCGTAGCGCTCGGCGACGAAGCCGATGGTGCCGGCGAGCCCGAACACGAGTGGCGGCAGCGACAGGATCGCGAAGAACGCCGCCTCGGCCGCGAGGCCGGTGACCCGGTGCTGGATGCAGCGGGAGACGGTGCGTGCCGTGACTCGCGCCAGCCGGTCCACGGCCGCCGGGCGTCCTACCCGTTCAGCCGCCATGCCCCTACGGTATCGACATGCATCCCTTCCGCCGCGCACCCTCGACCCGGGCGATCCTGCTCGTCGCCCCCGACGCGGGAGCAGGCACGAGGTGCCTCACGACCTCGGTGCGTCGCGCGACGGGAGCGGCCGCGTGAAGCCGCTCGCGCTCGCCGCGGTGGCCTCGGCCCTGACGACGGCGGTCGCGGCATGGGCGCTGCGGGCCACC
>NZ_JAMXRU010000129.1 GCF_024124745.1 Aeromicrobium sp. CnD17-E | reverse complement strand
CCCTCGACCGGCTCGTCACCGACTGGCGCGGGCAGGACCGCGTCGAGCTGCCCGGTCACGTCGCGGTCCGCCGCGCCGACGGGCGCCTGCACGGGCCCTGACGGGCAGGTCCGCGCGGCCGCTCCACGGCAGGACGGGGGAGGGGGCTGGGCCCCTCGGTGGCCGCTCCTGTGGCAGGCTGGCGTCGTGGACCTCCAGCACGTCGAGTCCGACCTCGACCTCGACCAGACCCTGTTCACCGAGGACCAGATCATCGGGCGTCTCCAGGAGATCGCCCGGGAGGTCGAGGCCGACTACGAGGGCCGCGACCTGCTCCTGGTCGGCGTGCTCAAGGGCGCGGTCATGGTGATGGCCGACCTCGCCCGCAGCTTCGACCGGCACGTGGAGATGGACTGGATGGCGGTCTCCTCCTACGGGTCCGGCACCACGTCGTCGGGGGTCGTGCGCATCCTCAAGGACCTCGACGCCGACATCTCCGGTCGCCACGTCCTCATCGTCGAGGACATCATCGACACCGGCCTGACCCTGTCGTGGCTCGTCACCAACCTGCGCTCGCGGGGCCCGGCGTCGGTGGAGATCGCGACCCTCCTGCGCAAGCCCGACGCCCTGCAGATGGAGGTCGACGTCAAGTACGTCGGCTTCGACATCCCCAACGCCTTCGTCGTGGGCTACGGCCTCGACTACGCCGAGCGCTACCGCAACCTGCGCAGCATCGGCACGCTCGCCCCGCACGTCTACTCCTGACCAGCGGGCGCGCTGCGCGGAGCGGCGGACGTACCGCGGGAACGTCGGGGGTGTCCACGACGTTGCAGGAGTGGGAGATCGGCGGGTCGGGATTCCCCCCGGCGTGTACGGTTCCCTGTGTCGGCGGGGGAGTCCGCCGACCGAGCACACGAGGAGGAGTGGCCCGTCTGCGGGCCGTGCCATGAACGCCAAGCGCCTGTTCCGCGGTCCCTGGGTGTGGATCGTCCTCATCCTCGTCCTCGTCGTCGTCACCCTCCAGCTGTCCGGTCGTGCCGACGGCTACAAGGAGGTCCGCACGGCCTCGATGGTCGGCTACCTCGACGACGGCCGGATCAGCGAGGTCACGTTCGTCCAGGGCGACCAGGACATCCAGGCCACGCTCGACGACGGCACCAAGGTGCGCGCCAAGTTCCTCGACGGCCAGGGCGAGCGCCTCATCGAGAAGGCCGAGGCGCAGGTCGCGGCCAAGAAGCTCAAGACCTTCGACGTCAAGGTCCCGACGACCGGCTTCCTGACCTACCTGGCCAGCTCGATCCTGCCGATCCTGCTGCTCGTCGGCATCTTCCTGTTCTTCATGTCCCGCTTCCAGGGCGGCGGCGGTGGCGTCATGAAGTTCGCCAAGTCGCGCGCCAAGCTGATCACGAAGGACACCCCGCAGACCACGTTCGCCGACGTCGCCGGCTGCGACGAGGCCATCGAGGAGCTCGGCGAGATCAAGGAGTTCCTGCAGGAGCCCGCCAAGTTCCAGGCGGTCGGCGCCAAGATCCCCAAGGGCGTGCTGCTCTACGGCCCGCCCGGCACCGGCAAGACGCTGCTCGCGCGCGCGGTGGCCGGCGAGGCCGGCGTGCCGTTCTACTCGATCTCCGGCTCCGACTTCGTCGAGATGTTCGTCGGTGTCGGCGCCAGCCGCGTCCGCGACCTCTTCGAGCAGGCCAAGGAGAACGCGCCCGCGATCGTCTTCATCGACGAGATCGACGCCGTCGGACGCCACCGCGGCACCGGCATGGGCGGCGGCCACGACGAGCGCGAGCAGACCCTCAACCAGCTCCTCGTCGAGATGGACGGCTTCGACGTGCGCGGCGGCGTCATCCTCATCGCCGCGACGAACCGTCCCGACGTGCTCGACCCCGCGCTGCTGCGTCCCGGTCGCTTCGACCGGCAGATCGGCGTCGAGGCGCCCGACCTCAAGGGTCGCGAGACGATCCTCAAGGTCCACGCGCGCGGCAAGCCGATCGGCCCCGGCGTCGACCTGTCCAGCGTCGCACGCCGGACCCCCGGCTTCAGCGGCGCCGACCTCGCGAACGTGCTCAACGAGGCCGCGCTGCTCACGGCCCGCAGCAACCAGAAGGTCATCACCGACGCCGCGCTCGACGAGGCGATCGACCGCGTCATGGCCGGCCCGCAGAAGCGCACGCGCCTCATGAACGAGCACGAGCGGCTCGTCACGGCCTACCACGAGGGCGGCCACGCGCTCGTGGCCGCGGCGCTCCCGCAGAGCGACCCGGTGCACAAGATCACGATCCTCCCGCGCGGCCGGGCCCTCGGCTACACGATGGTGCTGCCCGACGAGGACAAGTACAGCCAGACGCGTGCCGAGCTGCAGGACAAGCTGGCCTACATGCTCGGCGGTCGCGCGGCCGAGGAGCTGGTCTTCCACAACCCGACCACCGGTGCCGGCAACGACATCGAGAAGGCCACGGGCCTGGCCCGCGCGATGGTGACGCAGTACGGCATGAGCGAGCGCGTCGGCGCGATCAAGCTCGGCAGCGACAACAGCCAGCCGTTCCTCGGCGGCGGCATGGGCATGGGCCACTCGCGGGACTACTCCGAGCGGGTCGCCGCGATCGTCGACGAGGAGGTCAGCTCCCTCATCGCGCACGCGCACCAGGAGGCCTTCGACATCCTCGAGGACAACCGCGACGTCCTCGACGCCCTCGTGCTCGAGCTGATGGAGAAGGAGACGCTCGACAAGGCTGAGGTCGCCCGGATCTTCGAGCCGCTGCGCCGTCGCGAGGTGCGTCCGGCCTGGACGGGCTCCGACACCCGTCAGCCCTCGGACCGGCCGCCGGTGGAGGCGCCCGAGGCCACGCGTCTCAAGGACGCCGAGCCCGACACCGGCATCGTCGTCGGGCCCGACTCCGGCCCCGACGCGCCCCCGCCGGCCGACCCGGCCCAGCCCACCGATCCCGGCCCGCAGGGGCCGGTCGGCCCGGGCACCGCCTGAGCGTGCGTCCCGACCGGCGCGACGGCATGATCGACGGGCGGGCGCACCGGGCGCCCACCGCACCGGCGCGGCCGGGCCGCGGTACCTCGACAGGAGAACTGGCATGACGGTGGATCTGGCGCGGGCCGAGGCAGCGGTGCGCGAGCTGCTCCTCGCGGTGGGCGAGGACCCCGACCGCGACGGGCTCAAGGAGACGCCGGCCCGGGTCGCCCGGTCCTACAACGAGCTCCTCGCCGGCCTCGACCAGGACCCGCGCGAGGTGCTGACCGCCACGTTCGACGTCGGTCACGACGAGCTGGTGCTCGTGAAGGACATCGAGCTCTGGTCGATGTGCGAGCACCACCTCGTGCCGTTCACCGGCGTCGCCCACGTCGGCTACATCCCGCGGGCGGACGGCTTCGTGACCGGGCTGTCCAAGCTGGCGCGCCTCGTCGACGTCTTCGCCCGTCGCCCGCAGGTGCAGGAGCGGCTCACCACGCAGATCGCCGACGCGCTCACCGACGTGCTCGAGCCGCGCGGCGTCATCGTCGTCATCGAGGCCGAGCACCTCTGCATGGCCATGCGCGGCGTCCGCAAGGGCGGGGCGCGCACGGTCACGAGCGCCGTCCGCGGCCAGCTGCGCGACCCCGCCACCCGCGCCGAGGCGATGGGCCTGATCACCGCGGGGACGCGCCGGTGACGGAGCCCGTCCCATGACGCCCCCGAGCCCGCACGGCCGAACCCTGGACGGCCCCGCCGTGCTGGAGCCGATCGGGCGCTGCAGGGTCATGGGCGTCGTCAACGTCACGCCCGACTCCTTCTCCGACGGCGGACGCTGGTTCGACCCCGCCCGCGCCGTGCAGCACGGCCGCGAGCTGGTCGCGGCGGGCGCCGACGTCGTCGACGTGGGCGGGGAGTCCACCCGGCCCGGCGCGGTGCGCGTCGACCTCGACGAGGAGCTGCGCCGCGTCGTCCCGGTCGTGCGTGCCCTCGCCGAGGAGGGGCACGCCGTGTCCGTGGACACGATGCGGGCGGCGGTGGCCGAGGCCGCGCTCGACGCCGGAGCGACCCTGGTCAACGACGTCTCGGGCGGTCGTGCCGACCCCGCCATGGTCCCCCTGGTGGCCGAGCGCGACGCGCCCCTCGTGCTCATGCACTGGCGCGGGCACTCCGACCGGATGCAGGACCTCACGCACTACGACGACGTCGTCGCCGACGTGCTGCACGAGCTGCGCGACCGGATCGACGACGCCCTCGCCGCCGGGGTCGACGCGGAGCGGATCGTCGTCGACCCGGGGCTGGGCTTCTCCAAGACCGGCGCCCAGAACTGGACGGTGCTCGGCGACCTCGCCGCGTTCGTCGGGCTGGGGCACCCGGTGCTCGTGGCCGCGAGCCGCAAGCGCTTCCTCGGCGAGCTGCTGGCCGACCCCGACGGGACGCTGCGTCCCACCGAGGGCCGCGAGTCCGCCACCCTCGCGCTGACCACCCTCGCCGCCCTGCACGGCGCGTGGGCGGTGCGCGTCCACGAGGTCGCCGCCTCGGTCGACGCCGTGCGCGTCGTCGCCCGCGTCGCCCAGGAGCAGGACGGGGCCGACCATGGCGAGTGAGGTGCTCGTGCGGCACCGCGCGTTCTACGACGCGATCGAGTCCGGCGACGTCGACCTGATGGCGTCGCTCTGGGTCGACTCGCCCAGCGTCACCTGCGTGCACCCCGGCGCCGAGGCGCTCGAGGGCACCGAGACGGTGCTGAGGTCGTGGACGCTCCTGATGGCCAACGTCGAGTACATCCAGTTCTTCCTGACCGACGTCCAGGTCGCGTGGCCGCTCGGCCCGAACGCCGACCTCGCCGTCGTCACCTGCACCGAGAACATCCTGTCGGGCGAGGGCACCGAGTCGCCCGAGCAGTTCGCGGGCGGCAAGGCCGTCTGCACGTCCGTGCTCGTCCGCTCCGGCGGCGACTGGCGGTTCTGGTCGCGGCACGCGTCGCCCGTGCTCGACATCGACCCCGAGGCCCCGCAGGAGCCCGGGATGACCGACCCGGCCTGAGGAGGCACCCGATGACCTGTCCGGAGGGACTCGACCGCATCGACCTGACCGGCGTGACCGCGTTCGGGCACCACGGCGTGCTCGAGCACGAGCGCGCGTTCGGCCAGACCTTCGTCGTCGACGTGAGCCTGGGCCTCGACCTCGGCGCGGCGGGTCGCAGCGACGACCTGACGGCCACCGTCAGCTACGCCGACGTCGCCGACCACGTGCTCGCGGTGCTCACGGGGGAGCCGGTGGACCTGATTGAGACGCTTGCGCTCCGTATGGTGGACTGGTGTCTGGCACGCCCGTCCGTCGAGTGGGCGAGCGTGACCGTGCACAAGCCCCAAGCGCCCATCGCGGTGACGTTCTCCGACGTCAGCGTGACGATAGAGCGGAGCCACCAGTGACCGAATCGCCCACGCCCTACGTGCTGGACGCCGACACCATGACGGGCGGGATGCGTCCCATCCGCCAGGCCGTCATCTCGATCGGCTCCAACCTCGGGGATCGTCTGAACCGGCTGCAGGGCGCCGTCTCCGCGCTCGAGGACACGCCCGAGGTGCAGGTCGTCTCCGTCTCCTCCGTCTACGAGACGCAGCCCGTCGGCGCCCCTGAGGGGTCCGGACCGTTCCTCAACGCGGTCGTCCTCATCGACACGACCCTCACGGTGCACACGCTGCTGGACCGCGCGCACGCGATCGAGGACGCCTTCGGCCGCGAGCGGTCCGAGCCGGGCGCCCCGCGCACCCTCGACGTCGACCTCGTGGTCGTCGGCGACCGGGTCGCCGACGACGAGACCCTCACCCTCCCGCACCCGCGCGCGCACGAGCGCGCGTTCGTGCTGCTGCCGTGGCTCGAGATCGACCCCGAGGGCGAGATCCCGGGACAGGGCTTCGTGGCCGACCTCGTCGGCGACGTCGACACGACCGGCGTCGTCCGGCGAGAGGACCTCGAGATCCTTCTGTGATGACCGAGGGACGGACGACCGCCGTCCACGTCGCTGCCCTCGTGGCCCTCGGGCTCCTGGTGGGCTCGGCCATCAGGCCGGTGTCGGTGCGTCTCGGTGCCTCGCCGCCTCGCCCGGGCTGGCTCGTCACGCTGCTGCTCCTCGGCCTCGCCGTCATCGTCGCGCTGATCGCGTGGAGCACCTGGCAGAGCCTGCACCGGCGCAAGGAGCGCATGACGTCGCAGCACGCCATGACCCTGCTGGCCCTCGCGAAGGCCTGCTGCATCGTCGGTGGGCTGTCGCTGGGCGCCTACGGTGGCGTCGCGCTCTCGTTCGTCCGTGACTGGGACACGATGTTCGGGCAGGACCGCGTCCTCCAGGGCGCCGCGGCCGCCGTCGCGGGCCTGCTGCTCCTCGTCGCCGCGCTCGTCCTCGAGCGCGCCCTCCACCTCCCCCAGCCCGACGACGAGGACGACGACGCGCCCCCCGGCGCCGCGACGCCGGCCTAGCCGTCCCCGTCCTCGTGTTTCGTGGAGATGATGACGAAAAAGGGACGAGCTTTCGTCGTCAACTCCGCAAAACGCGGGGAGGTCGCGGGGGCGTGGTGGCAGCTCAGGCCAGCGCGGACCGGAGGGTGTCGAGGCCGACGGAGCCGAGGCTGAGGGCCCGGCGGTGGAAGGTGCGCAGGTCGGGGCCGTGGGTCGCGACCCAGGCGTCGCGCACCTGCTCCCAGATCCGCTGCCCGACCTTGTAGCTCGGGGCCTGGCCGGGCCAGCCGAGGTAGCGGTTGACCTCGAAGCGGACGAACGGCTCGTTCATGTTCACGTGCTGCGCCATGAAGTCGAAGGCGTACTCGGCCGACCAGGGGCCCTGGCCGTCCGGACGGGGCAGCTCCAGGTGGACGCCGAGGTCGAGCACCACGCGGGCCGCGCGCATCCGCTGGCCGTCGAGCATGCCGAGCCGGTCGGCGGGCGCGTCGAGGTAGCCGAGGTCGGCCATCAGACGCTCCGCGTACAGCGCCCAGCCCTCCCCGTGGCCCGATGTCCACAGCGCGCCACGGCGCCACGCGTTCAGCTCGGCCGCGTTCCAGGCCGCGTACCCGCACTGGAGGTGGTGGCCCGGGACGCCCTCGTGGTAGACGGTCGTCAGCTCGCGCCACGTGTCGAACTCGGTCACGCCCTCCGGCACGCTCCACCACATCCGACCCGGCCGGGCGAAGTCGTCGCTCGGCGGCGTGTAGTAGATCCCGCCCTCCTGCGTGGGGGCGATGCGGCACTCGAGGGTGCGCATGACCTCGGGGACGTCGAAGTGGGTGCGGCCGAGCTCCTCGACGGCGCGGTCGCTCGTCTCCTGCATCCACGCCTGCAGGGCGTCGGTGCCGACCAGCCGGTGCTCCGGCGACGACTCGAGGTGCGCCACCGCCTCCGCGACCGTGGCACCCGGCAGCACCTCGCGGGCGACGGCCTCCTGCTCGCGCACCATCCGGTCGAGCTCCTCCAGGCCCCAGGCATAGGTCTCGTCGAGGTCGACCTCGGCGCCCAGGAACCCGCGCGACGCGAGGGCGTAGCGGTCGCGACCGCACGCGTCGCGCTCCCGCGCCGCCGGCAGCAGCTCCTCGCGCAGGAAGCCCGCCAGGTCCGCGTACGCGGCCCGGGCGCCGTCCGCCCCGCGCCGCACGTCGGC
>NZ_JAMXRU010000128.1 GCF_024124745.1 Aeromicrobium sp. CnD17-E | reverse complement strand
AGCCGCCAGCCGACGCGGGCGTCGGCGAGCTCGGCGTCGACCACGGCCAGCGCCTCGTCGGTGGCGGAGACGGCGTGCAGACGTCCCGGTGCGACGGCCTCGGCGAGCCAGGTGGTCGCGACGTCGACGGCGTCAGGCCCGACGGCCACGGCCGTGCACGCCGTGGCGGAGGGGTCGCACGGTGGCGTCGACGGTCGGACCGCCCACGCCGGGACGCTGGTGAGCTCGAGGGCCGGGTTCACAGCAGGCTCGCGTCGCGGTGCCCGGTGTAGAAGGCCAGGGCGCGGTCGGGCGTGCTGAACCCGATGCGCGAGCCCTGGGGGAAGAAGATCGCGTCGTGGCGGCGCGCGACGAGCTCCTGCCCGGTGTCGAGGTTCACGAGGTGGAGCTCGCCCTCGAGCACGACCTTCATCTCGTCGTAGTCGTAGAAGTACTCGAGCGGCTCGTCGGTGTGCAGCAGCTCGAAGTACCCGGAGCACATCACGCTGTCGTCGGGGTTCTCGTAGACGTCGCCGATGAAGCCGAGCGTGCTGCCGATGTTCATGGGAGGCAGCCCGACGTGGCCGTCCGCGGTCACGCGGAAGGGTGGGACGGACGTGGCGGTCTGCGTGTCGGCGGTCATGGCACCCTCCGGATCGTTGATTCTTGCGACGAAACTTTGTTACCTACGATGAAACACGGGCGGTGTTTCGTCGGCATGACCTGCGCGAAAACCTCTGGTCTCCGAGGTCTGCGGAGCCCGTGAGCCCGCTCACGCGACCTGCGCGACCGTGGGCCCGTTGGTTCACTGGGCACGTCACGACGTTCGAGTACTCCAACCTCAGCGGACGGCCGCCCGGCCCGGTGGTCTCCAAGCTGGCGCTGGTCCTGCCCGGCGTCCGCAGCGTGATGGAGCAGGTCGAGCCGTACGCGCGCTGGTGGGAGGACGCGAACCGTCGCGCCCTCGGCTCCGGTCGGCCGCTGTGGGTCGCGCTCGGCGACTCGATGACCCAGGGCATCGGCGCGAGCGCACCCGACCGCGGCTGGGTGGGCCAGCTGGCCGGCGACCCGCCGTCGGCCCTGCGCGACGTCGCGGTGCTCAACCTGTCGTTCAACGGCGCACGCGTGCTCGACGTCCTCGACCGACAGCTCCCCGCCCTCGAGCAGGTGCGTGCCATCGGGCACGACGTCGCGCTGGTGACCCTGCTCATCGGCAACAACGACCTCATGAGCCCGCGCTGGAGCCGCCGCCTGCCGGCCGCGACGGAGCAGCTGCTCGACGCCGTCCCGCGGGGCACGGTCGTGGCGACGCAGCCGGGCCTGCAGCGCTCGGCCGTCGCGTTCAACCGGGTCGTCGATGCCCGCGCCCGCGCCGGCGCGATCCGCGTCGCCGACTTCCGCGTGCCGCACATGCGCGACTGGCGCGGACGTCTCGCCGAGGACCGCTTCCACCCCAACGACCGCGGGTACGCCGGCATGGCGGAGGTCGTCCGCCGCGCCCTGTAGCGTCGGCCGCTACGGTGCCCGCATGTCCTTCGTGCTGCTGCAGTCCGACGGTCCGCTGCGGACCATCACGCTGAACGACCCGGAGCGGCTCAACGCCCTCGACTGGCCCCTGCTCGACGAGCTGCGCGACGCGGTGGCCACCGTGGCGGCCGACGAGCACGCCCGCGCGCTGCTCGTGACCGGCGCTGGGCGCGCCTTCTGCTCCGGCGCGAACGTGACCAACCTGTTCGGCGACCGCACCCGCCCCGTCGACGAGCTGCGCGACCACCTCATGAAGGTCTACGCGTCGTTCCTGCCGATCCGCGACCTCGCGATCCCCACCATCGCGGCCGTGCACGGCCCCGCGGTCGGCGCCGGCCTCAACATCGCGCTCGCCTGCGACGTGATCGTCGCCGGCCCCCGCGCTGGGTTCGGCCCGACCTTCACCCAGATCGGCCTGCACCCCGGCGGCGGCTGCACGTGGATGCTGACCCAGCGGATCGGCTCGGCCAACACCGCCGCCGCGCTCTACGCGGGCGACGTCATCGGCGCCGACGACGCGCTGCGCCTCGGCCTCGCCCAGGAGATCGCCGACGACGCCCAGACCCGCGCCCGCGACGTCGCGCTCGGCTGGTGCGAGCGCAGCCCCGTGCTGATGGCGCACGTGAAGGAGTCGGTGCGCGTCGCGGCCACGTCGGACGCGGCCACCTCGCTCGACGTCGAGGCGCAGTTCCAGGCAGAGTCGCTGTCGAGCCCGGAGTTCGAGCGCTTCGCCGCGCGGTTCGCCAAGGACTGACGGCCGGGACGGATTCCCAGGTCGACCTGGTAATCCCAGCCGCGCACGGCTTGCTTCCCGTGCCTGGCTGAGATTCCCGTGCCTGGTGAGGAGATTCCCAGGTCGACCTGGGAATCTCCGCTCACGCGGCGCCGTGGGCGTCGGCGACGAGGCGCGCCTCCTCGCGCAGGGCCTGGACGACGAGGCGGACGGAGGGGCGCTCGAAGCGGTCGGGGCGCAGGACGGCGGAGATCTCACGGCGAGCGCGGACGCCGAGCAGGGGGCGGGTCACCAGGCCGTTGCCGTGCTCGCGCGTCGTGAAGCGCGGCAGGATCGCGAGGCCGTGCCCGCCCGCGACCATCGCCTCGACCACGCCGTTGTCGGCGAAGCGCTGCGCGACCTGCACGGGCTGGCCGGTCGCGACCACGACCTGCTCGAGGACGCGGTCGAAGGGGTAGCCGGGCGGGACGCCGATCCAGGTCTCACCGACGACGTCGCGCGGCGACAGGTTCGCCTTGCGGGCGAGCGGGTGGTCCTGCGGCAGGGCGACGTCGAGCGGCTCGCTCATCAGCGGCACGACCTGCAGGCCGCGGTCGTGCCAGGCGGCCGACGTCGTGGGCGAGTCCGACAGCACCACGTCGTGGTCGGCCGTGAGGTCGCCGACGGCGTCAGGGTCCTCGGTGTCGGTGCACAGCAGCTCGACGTCGGGCCGCTCGGCCATCCTGGTCAGCAGCCCGGGCAGCAGCATCTCCCCTCCCGTCGGGAAGGTCACCAGCGTGACGCGGCCGGCCGGCTGCTCCATGAAGGCGCGCCACTCGCCCTCGGCACGCTCGATCGCGACCGCGATGTCGGTGGCCGCGCGGGCCAGCGCTCGACCCGCCTCGGTCAGCGCCACGCCCCGCCCGGCCGGCTCGACGAGGGGGTAGCCCGCCTCCTTCTCCAGCGCCTTGAGCTGCTGCGACACCGCCGACGGTGTGACCCTCATCGCATCGGCGACGGCACCCACCGAGCCCCGCTCCGACAATTCCCTCAGAACCATGAGACGACGGACATCCATGTAGTGATGCTACACGTTACGTGAAGTTCTCTTCGCTTGTCCTTGACAGTGGACAGCACGACCATGGACGTGTCAGCTCGTCCCCACCCCCTTCGAGGAGGCCCCCCATGATCGCTCTCGCCGTGCTCGGCGCCGTCGTCGTCACCGTCGGTGTCACCAAGTCCGCCTACCTCGTCGCCCGCGACGGGTACGGCCGCATCCCGACCATCCAGCGCTTCTGAGACCCGCCGTCGGTCCCCGCGACCGACGGCCCCCACCTGGCCGGGTCCCGACGCCCCGGCCAGGTCACCCGCCGCCCGGCGCGACCCCCGGGCGCACGCACGCCGC
This sequence comes from Aeromicrobium sp. CnD17-E, assembly GCF_024124745.1. GTDB lineage: Bacteria > Actinomycetota > Actinomycetes > Propionibacteriales > Nocardioidaceae > Aeromicrobium. Next base: position 4,108 of record NZ_JAMXRU010000128.1, on the reverse strand, counting down.
CACCGACGCTCCCCCGACGCCGGTGGCGGCGTTCGTTAGTCTCGGGCCCGTGACCCGCCTCGTCGTCGGCTTCGACCTCGACATGACGCTCGTCGACTCCCGGCCCGGCATCGGGGCCACCTACCGGGCCCTCGCGGAGGAGACCGGGACGTTCATCGACGTCGACCTCGTCACCTCCCGCCTCGGACCGCCCCTCGAGGCCGAGCTCGCGCACTGGTTCGAGCCCGAGCAGGTCCCCCAGGTCGCCGACCGCTACCGCGCGCTCTACCCCGACCTCGCGATCCCGCGGGTCGAGCTGCTCCCCGGGGCGCGCGAGGCCGTGCAGGCCGTGCTCGACGCCGGCGGCGAGGCCTTCGTCGTCACCGGCAAGAACGGGCGCAACGCCGCCCTGCACCTCCAGCACCTCGCGATCGACCTCGACGTCGTCGGCGAGGTCTGGCGCGAGGGCAAGGCCGACGTGTTCCGCGCCCGTGGCGTCACCGCCTACGTCGGCGACCACGTGCACGACATGGAGGCGTGCCGGTCGGCCGACGTCGTCGGGGTCGCGGTGCCGACCGGTCCGTGCAGCCCCGACGAGCTGCGCGCAGCGGGCGCCGACCACGTCGTCGACGACCTGCACGGCGTCGTCGGGCTCGTCCCCGACCTGTCCCGCTGACGGGCGCACGGAGGTCGGCCGACCCACGTGACGCACGAGTCGGCTCCCGGGACTTGTGTCAGGCCCCTCATCTGCGGATACTTGAAGTTACCTGCCGGTAGCACCCATCGGTAACACGTGTGCACCGGACACCGCACCCTCGATCCAGGAACAGGCAGTCATGAGCCACTACAAGAGCAACCTCCGCGACGTCGAGTTCAACCTCTTCGAGCTGTTCGGACGTCAGGACGTCCTCGGCACCGGTGCGTTCGAGGAGCTCGACCTCGACACCGCGAAGAGCATCCTCGCCGAGACCGAGCGGCTGGCCCGCGAGGACCTCGCCCCCTCCTTCGAGGACTCCGACCGCAACCCGCCCGTCTACGACCCCAAGGCGATGACGGTCACCATGAACCCCGCCTTCGCCAAGAGCTACAAGGCGTGGATGGACGCCGAGTGGTGGCGTCTGCAGGTCCCTGAGGAGCTCGGCGGCCAGAAGGCCCCCTCCTCGCTCATCTGGGCGATCGGTGAGTTCGTGCTCGGCGCGAACCCGCCCATCTGGATGTACTCCGCCGGCCCGGCCTTCGCGCGCATCGTCTTCGAGAACGGCACCGAGCGCGACAAGAAGATCGCCGAGTTCATGACCAACCGCCAGTGGGGCGCCACGATGGTGCTCACCGAGCCCGACGCGGGCTCCGACGTCGGCGCGGGCCGCACCAAGGCCTACCCGAACGAGGACGGCTCCTGGAACATCGAGGGCGTCAAGCGCTTCATCACCTCGGCCGAGCACGACATGAGCGAGAACATCATGCACCTCGTCCTCGCGCGCCCCGTGGGCGTCGAGGGCGCCGGCGGCCCCGGCACGAAGGGTCTGAGCCTCTTCCTCGTCCCGAAGATCCACTTCGACCACGAGACCGGCGAGCTGACCGGCGAGCGCAACGGCGCCTACGTCACGAACGTCGAGAAGAAGATGGGCATCAAGGTCTCCACCACGTGCGAGGTCACCTTCGGCGACCCGTCGACCGGTGGCGGCGAGCCGGCCAAGGGCTGGCTGCTCGGCGAGGTGCACGACGGCATCAACCAGATGTTCCGCGTCATCGAGAACGCCCGCATGATGGTGGGCGCCAAGGCCATCGCGACGCTGTCGTCGGGCTACCTGAACGCGCTGGAGTACGCCAAGGAGCGCGTCCAGGGCGCCGACCTCACCCAGGCCGCCGACAAGACCGCGCCGCGCGTGACGATCACGCACCACCCCGACGTCCGCCGCTCGCTCATGACCCAGAAGGCCTTCGCCGAGGGCCTGCGCTCGCTCGTGTTCTACACGACGACCTGGCAGGACGCGATCATGCAGAAGGCGGAGTCCGGCGAGGACGCGTCGCTCGAGGAGTCGGTCAACGACCTCCTGCTCCCCATCGTCAAGGGCTACGGCTCCGAGCGCTCCTGGGTGCTGCTGGGCACCGAGTCGCTGCAGACGTTCGGTGGCTCCGGCTTCCTGCAGGACTACCCGATCGAGCAGTACGTGCGTGACGCCAAGATCGACACGCTCTACGAGGGCACGACGGCCATCCAGGGCCAGGACCTCTTCTTCCGCAAGATCGTGAAGGACAAGGGCCGCGCCATCGGCTACCTCGCCGAGCAGGTGGGCGAGTTCGTGAAGAGCGAGGCCGGCAACGGTCGCCTCAAGGTCGAGCGCGAGCTGCTCGCGACCGGCCTCGACGACGCCCAGGCCATCCTGGGTGCCGCGTTCACCGACCTCATGGCCAGCAACCCGGCCGACGAGAAGGGCGACCTGAAGAACCTCTACAAGGTCGGCCTGAACACGACGCGTCTGGTGTACGTGCTCGGCGACCTCGTCGTCTCCTGGCTGCTGCTGCGCGGCGCCGAGGTCGCGATCGCCAAGCTCGACGAGGGCGCGACCGGCTCGGAGAAGGCGTTCTACGAGGGCAAGATCGCGGCAGCGTCGTTCTTCGCGCGCACCGTGCTCCCCCGCCTGACCGCCGAGCGCGCGATGGCCGAGAACGTCGACGCCAGCATCATGGAGCTCGACGAGGCTGCGTTCTGAGCCTCGGCACCGACCACCACGACGAAGCCCCCGCCCGGCACCGGGCGGGGGCTTCGTCGTGCGTGGGGCTCAGGCTGCGGCGACGGACGCCCGGCCACCCGACCGGGTCGCGCCCACGCCCGCCGCGACCACGCAGGCCAGACCCAGCACGGCACCCACGTCCGGCACCTGGTCGAGCACGACGAGCCCGACGACCAGGGCGATCGCCGGCTCCAGGCACATCAACGTCCCGAACGCGGCGGTCGTGAGCCGCCGCAGCGCCAGCATCTCCAGCGCGAACGGGACCACAGGCACGAGCATCGCCAGGCCCACGCCGACGACGAGCAGCTCGAGGTCGAGGTGGCCGATCGTGGCCGGCCCGGCCACGATCGTGGCGACCAGGCCCGCCACCGGCATGGAGACGCCGAGTCCCACGATGCCGTCGGCCGCGTCGCCCACGCGCTGCGTGAGGACGATGTAGCCCGCCCAGCAGCAGGCCGCGCCGAGCGCGTAGAGGACGCCGCGGCCGTCGATCTCCCCGCTCCAGGGCTGGGTCAGCAGCAGGACCCCCGCCGCAGCCAGCGCGGGCCACACCCACGTGCCGCGTCGCCCACGCAGCACCGCGACGGACAGCGGACCCAGGAACTCCAGCGCGCTCGCCGTGCCGAGAGGCAGCCGGGCGACGGCCGCCATGAACAGCATCGTGACGCCGGCCGTCACGACGCCGAGCGCCACGCAGGCCCGGAGCGTGGCCGGGCTCAGCCCGCGGCGCCAGGGGCGGACGAGGACCGCGAGGATGACGCCCGCCCAGGCGAGTCGCAGCCACGCCGCACCCTCCGAGCCGATGCGGTCGAAGAGTCCGACGGACACCGCGAGACCCAGCTGCACCGACGTCATCGACGCCAGCGCCATGACCGCCCCGCGCGGGGCGCCGTCGGGGATGGTCGAGGACGAGGACGAGAGCTGCACCGTACTAGGAGACACGCTACGGTCCGTCCGCGTCCACGTGACGATGCTAGACGAACCGTCCGTCGAACAGGGACGATGCCCCTGTGAACACCGACCGTCTCGCCGTGCTGCTCGAGCTGTCGCGGCACGGGTCCATGCGTGCCGTGGCCGACGTCCTGATGACGAGCACCTCCACCGTGTCGCAGCAGGTGGCCGCCCTCGCCCGCGAGGTGGGGACGCCGCTCGTGGAGCCGGACGGTCGAGGCGTCCGGCTCACGCCCGCGGGTCGTCGGCTGGCCGACCACGCCGTCGCGATCCTCGCCGCCGTCGAGGCCGCTCGCACCGACCTCGACCCCGACGCCGAGCCGGCCGGCACGGTGCGCGTCGCCGGCTTCGCGACGGCCGTCCGCACCACCCTGCTGCCGGTCGTGGCCGAGCTCGCGGTCACGCATCCCGCCGTGCGGGTGGTGGTGCACGAGCTGGAGCCG
>NZ_JAMXRU010000127.1 GCF_024124745.1 Aeromicrobium sp. CnD17-E | reverse complement strand
CCGTCGCAGCCCGGGCCGGACTCCCGTTCGCGGCCGGGACCGCCCAACGCCTCGCGCGCGACCTGGGTCGGCTGGAGGAGCCGTGGCCGGCCGCGGCCCGCCGCTCCCTCGTCGACCTGCTCACCGCGGGCCACGGTCTCGTCGAGGTGTGGGACGAGCTCGACATCGCGGGCGTCGTCGACCACTGGCTTCCCGAGTGGGCCGACGTGCGGCTGCGCGGGTCGAGCTCGCCGGTGCACCGGTTCACGGTGGACCGGCACAGCGTCGAGACGTGCGTGGTGGCCTCGACGCTGCGCCGCGACGTCGCGCGTCCCGACCTCCTCGCCGTCGCCGCGCTGCTGCACGACATCGGCAAGGGCAGGCCCGGCGACCACAGCGAGGTCGGTGCGCCGATGGCGGAGGCCGTCGCGCTGCGGTGGGGCTTCCCGCAGGCCGACGCCACCGTCGTGGGCAGGCTGGTGCGCTGGCACCTGCTCCTCGGCACGGTCGCGACCCGTCGCGACATCGAGGACCCGGCCACGGCGGCCAACGTGGCCGAGATCGTCGGCGACGCCGCCTTCCTCGACCTGCTGTCCAGCCTCACCCAGGCCGACGCACGCTCCACCGGCCCCACGGCCTGGACCTCGTGGCGGCGCGGCCTGATCGAGGGCCTGGTCGCCAAGACCCACCAGCACCTCGCGGGCGCCGCGCCCGCGACCACGTCCGACGCCTACGAGGGCTGGCCCGCCGAGCTGCCCTTCCCGTCCGCCGACGCCCTGGCACGTGCGCGTGGGGGCGAGGTCGGGCTCGACGTCGTCGACCACCACGGCGGGTCGCTCGTCACCGTCGTCACCGCCGACCGGCCCGGGGTGATGGCCCTCATCGCCGGTGGACTGGCGCTCCAGGGCCTCGCCGTGCGCTCGGTGCGCGTGGTCACCCAGGACGACGCGGCCGTCTCGCTGTGGGAGGTGGCTCGACCCGGCCTCCTGGCCAGCGCGGTGCGCGAGCGTCTGCTGCCCGTCCTCGCCGGCGAGGTGCCGCTCGAGCGACGCATGACGCTCACCCCGGTCGAGGGACTTCCCGCCCGCGTCAGGGTGCTGCCGGGCCTGTCGGAGTCGGCCACCCTCCTGGAGGTCCGGGCCGCGGACCGGCGCGGACTCGTGTGGACCGTCTGCGCCGCGATCGCCGCCGTCGACTGCTCGATCCGCTCGGCGCACCTGTCGACCTACGGCGACGAGGCTCGCGACGTCTTCTACGTCGTCGACGCCGACGGCGAGCCGCTCGACGAGGCGGCCACCCGTCGGCTGCACGAGGCGGTCGACGCGGCACTGGTCTGAGGAGGCTGGTCTGGGCGGGCTGGACTGGGCGGGGTCGTCGGCGTCGCCGTGCCCGCTCGGTAGGCTGGAGCCCATGTTCGACTCCCTGCAAGACCGCCTCCAGTCCGCGTTCAAGAACCTGCGCGGCAAGGGACGGCTCAGCGAGGCCGACATCGACGCCACCGCGCGCGAGATCCGTCTCGCCCTGCTCGATGCCGACGTCGCCGTCCCGGTGGTCCGCGCGTTCACCGCGCGGGTCAAGGAGCGTGCGCTCGGCGTCGAGGTCTCCAAGGCGCTCAACCCGGCGCAGCAGGTCGTCAAGATCGTCAACGAGGAGCTCGTCACGATCCTCGGCGGCGAGACGCGCCGCGTCCGGTTCGCGAAGAACCCGCCGACCGTCATCATGCTCGCCGGCCTCCAGGGAGCGGGCAAGACCACGCTCGCGGGCAAGCTCGGCCGCTGGCTGAAGGAGCAGGGCAACAGCCCGATGCTCGTGGCCTGCGACCTGCAGCGCCCCAACGCGGTCACCCAGCTGCAGGTCGTCGGTCAGCAGGCCGGCGTCACCGTGTTCGCCCCCGAGGCCGGCAACACCGGCGGCGGCGACGGCGGGGCCGAGGGCACCCGCTCCGTCGGCGACCCCGTGCAGGTGGCCCGCGACGCGATCGCCGAGGCCCGCCGCACCCTGCACGACGTCGTCGTGGTCGACACCGCCGGACGTCTCGGCATCGACGCCGACCTCATGCAGCAGGCGCGCGACATCCGCGACGCGGTGAACCCCGACGAGGTCCTGTTCGTCATCGACGCGATGATCGGCCAGGACGCCGTGCAGACGGCCGAGGCGTTCGCCGAGGGCGTCGACTTCACCGGCGTGGTGCTCACCAAGCTCGACGGCGACGCCCGGGGCGGTGCCGCGCTGTCGGTCCGCGAGGTCACCGGCCGGCCCATCATGTTCGCCTCCACGGGCGAGAAGCTCACCGACTTCGACGTCTTCCACCCCGACCGCATGGCGGGCCGGATCCTCGACATGGGCGACATGCTGTCGCTCATCGAGCAGGCCGAGAAGGTCTACGACGCCGAGCAGGCCGAGAAGGACGCCGAGCGCATGCTCGGTGGCACCTTCACGCTCCAGGACTTCCTCAAGCAGATGGAGACCCTCTCGAAGATGGGGTCCATGAGCAAGCTCATGGGCCTGCTCCCGGGCATGGGCCAGTTCAAGGACCAGATCGCGAACTTCGACGACCGCGAGCTCGACAAGGTCAAGGCGATCATCCTGTCGATGACGCCGAAGGAACGTGACGACCCCAAGATCATCGACGGCTCGCGCCGCGCCCGGATCTCCAAGGGCTCGGGCACCACGGTGCAGGACGTCAACCAGCTGGTCACCCGCTTCTTCGAGGCGCGCAAGATGATGCAGCAGATGGCCAAGGGCGGAGGCATGCCCGGCATGGGCGGCGTCCCCGGCATGCCCGGTGTCGGCAAGCGGGCCGGTGCCCGGCAGAAGCCGCAGAACCAGAAGAAGAAGGGCAAGCGCGTCTCCGGCAACCCGGCCAAGCGGGCCCAGGCGGCCCAGCAGAAGCCCGCCACCAAGGACGGCGCCGAGGCGTTCGGCTTCGGCGGCCAGCAGGGTGCCCAGGACTTCGAGCTGCCGAAGGAGCTCAGGGACCTGCTCTGAGCGGCTCGTCCGGCAGACCGTTGCTCGGAGCAACGTAGTCTGACGTCGTGCTGATCCCGCTCCTGCGCCGCCACCTGCGGCCCTACCGCGGACCGATCGCCGTGGTCGTGCTGTTCCAGCTGGCGCAGACGATCGCCAACCTCTACCTGCCGGGACTCAACGCCGAGATCATCGACGACGGCGTCGTGCGCGGCGACGTGGGACGCATCTGGACCACGGGCGGGGTGATGCTGCTCGTCACCGTGCTGCAGGTGGCCTGCACGGTCGTCGCCGTCTACGTGGGGGCGCGGGTGGCGATGGCCCTCGGCCGCGACCTGCGCGCCGGGGTGTTCGACGCGGTCGAGGGGTTCGCCGCGCGCGAGCTCGCCCACTTCGGCGCGCCGACGCTGGTCACCCGAGCCACGAACGACGTGCAGCAGGTGCAGCTGCTCGTGTTCATGGCGCTGACGCTCCTGGTGTCGGCCCCGATCATGGCGGTCGGAGGCGTCGCGATGGCCCTGCGCCAGGACGTCGAGCTGTCCGGCCTGCTCGTCGTGGTCATCCCCGTCCTGGTGGTGGCCGTCGGTCTCATCATCCGCACGATGCGTCCGCTGTTCCGCCAGATGCAGGAGCGGATCGACGGCCTCAACGACGTCATGCGCGAGCAGATCCAGGGCATCCGCGTCGTGCGCGCCTTCGCGACCGAGGAGCGCGAGGCCGAGCGCTTCGCGCGGGCCAACCAGGCGTACGTCGACGTCGCCGTGGCGGCGGGGCGCGTGATGGCGTTGATGTTCCCGACGGTGATGCTCGTCATGAACGTCTCGGTCGTGGCTGCCACCTGGTTCGGCGGCTACCGCATCGCGTCGGGCGACCTGCAGGTCGGCACGCTGACCGCCTTCCAGAACTACCTCGTGCAGATCCTCATGGCCGTCATGATGGCGACCTTCATGCTGATGCTCTGGCCGCGCGCGGAGGTGTCGGCGGAACGGATCACCGAGGTCCTGGAGACCGAGCCGAGCATCGTCGCCGCGCCGGACGCCGACGACACCCCGGTGGCCCGCGGCGCGCTGGAGGTGCGCGACGCCTCCTTCGCCTACCCGGGAGCCGAGCAGGACGTGCTGCACGGCGTCTCCCTCGTCGCCAGGCCGGGGGAGACCACCGCGGTCGTCGGGTCGACCGGCAGCGGGAAGTCGACGCTGGTCAACCTCGTGCCACGCCTCTTCGACGTGACCGCGGGGCAGGTGCTGCTCGACGGGCGGGACGTACGGACGATGACGCCCGAGGCGGTCTGGGCGGCCATCGGGCTCGTGCCCCAGCGCGCGTTCCTGTTCTCCGGCACGGTCGCGTCGAACCTGCGCTACGGCCGCCCCGACGCGAGCGACGCCGAGCTGTGGGCGGCGCTCGAGGTGGCCCAGGCGCGCGACGTCGTCGAGGCGTTGCCGGAGCGGCTCCTGGCGCCCGTCTCGCAGGGCGGCACCAACTTCTCCGGTGGTCAGCGCCAGCGGCTCGCGATCGCGCGTGCGCTGGTGAAGCGTCCGCTGGTCTACCTGTTCGACGACTCCTTCTCCGCGCTCGACTACGCGACCGACGCGGCCCTCCGGGCGGCCCTCAGGCCGCTGATCCGCGACGCCGCGGTCGTGACCGTCGCCCAGCGCGTCTCGACCATCCGCGACGCCGACCGGATCGTCGTCCTCGACGAGGGCACGGTCGTCGGCACGGGCACGCACGGCGAGCTGATGGACACGTGCGCGGTCTACCGCGAGATCGTCCTGTCCCAGCTCAGCGAGGCGGAGGCCCGGTGAGCGGCGGACCACGCGGACCCATGGCGGCCGGGGCCATGGCACCTCAGCGAGCGTCGGACTTCCGGGGCACTGCGCGACGCATCGGGCGACGGCTGCTCCAGGACCGCGCCACGGTCACGGCGATCGCCGCGCTGGGTGTCATCGGCACGACCCTGTCCGTGCTCGGCCCGCGGATCCTCGGGCACGCGACCGACCTCGTCTTCAGCGGCTACCTGTCGACCCGGTTGCCGGCCGGCGCGAGCCAGGCCGAGGTGGTGGAGCGGCTGCGAGCCGACGGCCAGGACCGTCTCGCGGACGTGCTGCTGGGTGCCGACGTGCGCCCCGGGCAGGGCATCGACTTCACGGAGCTCGGCTGGGTGCTCGCGGGCGCGATCGTGCTCTACGTCCTGGCGTCGGGCTTCATGTGGTGGCAGGGCCGGCTCACCACCGCCGTCGTGCAGCGGATGGTCGGCGGCCTGCGCGACGACGTGGAGGCCACGCTGCACCGGCTGCCGCTCTCGTTCGTCGACGGCACGGAGCGTGGGGAGCTGATGTCGCGCACGACCAACGACATCGACAACATCGGCCAGTCGCTGCAGCAGACCATCAGCCAGCTGCTGACCTCGGTGCTCACGGTGGTCGGCACGCTCGTCATGATGTTCTGGATCTCCCCGCTGCTGGCCCTCGTGGCCCTGGCCACGATCCCGCTCGCCGTGTGGCTGACGCAGGCGGTGATGCGGCGCTCGCAGCCGCAGTTCGTCGCCCAGTGGGCCGCGACCGGGAAGGTGAACGGCCACGTCGAGGAGGTCTTCACCGGCCACGAGGTGGTCAAGGTCTTCGGCCGGCAGCGCGACGTCCGGGAGGAGTTCGAGCGCCGCAACGACGCCCTGTTCACGTCGGCCTTCCGCGCCCAGTTCATCTCGGGCGTCATCCAGCCGCTGATGATGTTCGTCTCCAACCTCAACTACGTGCTCGTCGCGGTGATCGGCGCGGTCAGGGTCTCGACCGGCAGCCTCACGGTGGGCGACGTCCAGGCGTTCATCCAGTACTCGCGACAGTTCACGCAGCCGCTCACCCAGATCGCGTCGATGGTCAATCTCCTGCAGTCCGGCATGGCCTCCGCCGAGCGCGTGCTGGCCCTGCTCGACACCGAGCCCGAGCGCCCCGACGTGGGACCCGGTGGCGCGGCGCCGCTCGTGCCGACGCAGCCCGTGCGGGGTCGCGTGGTCCTGGAGGACGTGGCGTTCTCCTACACCGACGCGCCGCTCATCGAGGGGCTCGACCTCGTCGCCGAGCCGGGCGCGACCGTCGCGATCGTCGGACCGACGGGCGCGGGCAAGACGACCCTCGTCAACCTGCTGCTGCGCTTCTACGAGCTCGACGCCGGGCGCATCACGCTCGACGGCGTCGACGTCGCCACGATGGACCGCCAGGCACTGCGCCGATGCTTCGGCGTCGTGCTGCAGGACGCCTGGCTGTTCAAGGGCACCATCCGCGAGAACATCGCCTACGGCCGCGTGGGCGAGGTCGACGACGCCGCCGTCGTGCGTGCAGCGGAGGCGGCGTCGGTCGACCACCTCGTCCGGACGCTGCCCGACGGCTACGACACCGTCGTCGACGAGGGTGGCGGAGGCCTCAGCGCCGGCCAGCGCCAGCTGCTCACCATCGCCCGCGCGTTCCACGCCGACCCGCCCGTGCTCGTGCTCGACGAGGCGACGAGCTCGGTCGACACGCGCACGGAGGCGCTCGTGCAGGAGGCCATGGGCCGGCTGCGCCGCGACCGCACGTCGTTCGTGGTCGCCCACCGCCTGTCGACCATCCGCGAGGCCGACACCATCGTGGTCATGGAGGCGGGGCGCATCGTCGAGCAGGGCGACCACGACACGCTCCTGGCGGCGGGCGGCGCGTACGCGCGGCTCTACGCGGCGCAGTTCGCCGGCACCGCCACGTGAGCGGTGTGGGGGAGCGGGTCAGCCCTCGCGCAGGAAGGCGTCGGCGCGGTCCTTCGGCCGGCCGATGATCGCCCGTCCGGGGCCGTCCAGCGTGCCGCGCACCAGCACGGGCCGCTGGAGCAGACGTGGGTGCTCGACCAGGAGGTCGGCGACCTGCTCGGGCGTCGTGTAGTCGGCGGCGTCCAGACCCTGGTCCTTGAAGAAGGCGTCCTTGCGCACGAGGTCGGCGGGCTCGTCCTCGAGCCGCTCCAGCAGCGCGAGCAGCGTGGCGCGGTCGAGCGGCTGCTTCAGGTAGCGCACCTCCTCGACCTCGACCCCCGCCCGGGCGGCAGACTCGAGCGCGTGCCGCGAGGTGGAGCAGCCCGGGTGGTGCAGGACGGTGACGTCGGCCATGAGGTCAGCGTAGCCACGCGGACCGACGGCTAGCGTGGGTCTCGTGAGCGAATCCGTCCGCTACGACGTCGACGACGCCGTCTGCACGATCACCCTGCACCGACCCGACGTCCGCAACGCCGTCGACGGTCCGACCGCCGCGGCCCTCCTGGCTGCCTTCGAACGCTTCGAGGCCGACGACGACGTCTCCGTCGCCGTGCTGCACGGCGAGGGAGGGACCTTCTGCGCGGGCGCCGACCTGTCGGCCGTCGCCGACCCCGAGCGCGGCCACGTGCTGGATCCCGACGGCCAGGGCCCGATGGGCCCGACCCGGATGGCGCTGACGAAGCCCCTCGTCGCCGCCATCGAGGGCCACGCCGTGGCCGGCGGTCTCGAGCTCGCGCTGCTCGCCGACCTCCGGGTGGCCGCGGAGGACGCCGTGCTCGGGGTGTTCTGCCGTCGTTGGGGCGTCCCGCTCATCGACGGTGGCACGGTGCGGCTGCCGCGCGTCGTCGGGCACGGCCGGGCGATGGACCTCGTCCTCACCGGGCGCCCCGTGGAGGCGCACGAGGCGCTGCAGATGGGCCTCGTCAACCGTGTCGTCGCCCCTGGACGTGCGCTCGACGTCGCCCACGAGCTGGCCGAGCAGCTCGCGGCCTTCCCGCAGGCCTGCCTCCGCGCGGACCGGGCGTCGGTGCTGGGGCAGTGGGACCTCCCGGTGGCC
>NZ_JAMXRU010000126.1 GCF_024124745.1 Aeromicrobium sp. CnD17-E | reverse complement strand
CTGCGGCCTCGCCGTCGACCTCGCCGGTCGCGCCGTGCTGCGCGACGTGGCCCTGCGGGTCGAGCCGGGTCAGGTCGTGGGGCTCGTCGGGCCGAACGGGGCCGGCAAGACCACGCTCATGCGCGCGGTGCTCGGCGTGGTCCCCCGCCGGGCCGGCGAGGTCGTCGTCGACGGTCGCCCGGTGCGGCCGGGGCGTTCGGGCATCGGCCACGTGCCGCAGCGGGTCGACGTCGCGTGGGACTTCCCAGTGAGCGTCGCCGACATGGTCGCATCGGGCCTGACCGGCACCCGCTGGACGGGCTGGCGTCCCGGTGCAGCCGGTTGGCGCGCCGTGGCCGAGGCGCTCGAGCGCACCCACGTGCGCGACCTCGCCGATCGGCCTGTCGCCGAGCTCTCGGGCGGTCAGCGTCAGCGGGTGCTGCTGGCGCGCGCGCTCGTGCTGCAGTCGTCGGTGCTGCTCCTCGACGAGCCGCTCACCGGGCTCGACGTGCCGGCCCAGGACCTCATCACCTCCCTCGTCCGCGAGCTCGCCGACGACGGCCTCGCCGTGCTGATGTCGACGCACGACCTCGTCGGCGCCGTCGACCAGTGCGACCGGTTCGTGCTCGTGAACGGGACCGTGCGCGCCGACGGACCGACCCGCGAGGTCGCCGCCGACGTGCAGGCGTGGGTCGAGACGTTCCGCACCCGACCCGACAGCGCGCTCGTGCGCGCGCTCCAGGCGGTGTGACGTGGGGTTCCTCGACTTCCTGGCCGACCTCGTCAACCCCGACCTCGCGTTCCTGCCCCGCGCGCTGGCCGTCGCCGTCGCGTCGGCGCTCGTGTGCGGGGTCGTCGGCTGCCACGTCGTCCTGCGCGGGACGGCCTTCATCGGCGACGCGGTCGCCCACGCGGTGTTCCCGGGCCTCGCGGTCGCGTTCGTGCTGTCGGCGAACCTCGTGCTCGGCGGCGCCGTCGCCGGGGTGCTGACCGCCGTGCTCATCGCCGTCATGGCCCAGAACCGGCGGCTGAGGGAGGACTCGGTCATCGGCGTGCTGTTCGTGGCGGCGTTCGCGCTCGGTGTCGTGATCATCGCGCAGGCGCCCGGCTACGCCGGCTCGCTGCAGCAGTTCCTGTTCGGGTCGATCGCCGGCGTCGACGACGGCGACCTGGTGGCCGTCGGCGTCGTGACCGTCGTCGTCCTCGCCGTGTGCGCGTGGCTGCACCCCGAGCTCGTCAGCGTCGGGCTCGACCGCGAGGGCGCCCGTGCCCAGGGCGTGCGGGTCTTCTGGGTCGACCTCGCGCTGTACGTGCTCATCGCGCTGAGCGTCGTGGTGAGCGTGCAGACGATCGGCAACGTGCTCGTCCTGGCACTGCTGGTGACCCCGGCCGCCACGGCGCGGCTGCTCACCTCCAGGCTGGGGGTCATGATGGTGCTGGCCCCGGTGATCGGAGCGGTGGGCGCGTTCGTCGGGCTCTACGTCTCGTGGACGTGGGACCTCCCCACCGGCGCCGTCGTCGTGCTGACGCTCACGGCCGTCTTCGTCGTGACCTGGCTCGTCGCGCCACGGCACGGGATGCTCGCGGCCTGGACCGGCCGTCGACCGGCTGCGGCGCGGGGCGTCGCGTGAGGGAGCGGCTGCCCGTGCTCTGCGCGGGGCTTGCCGGCGTGCTCGGCGTCGTGCTCGTGTGGCGCGGCCCCCGTCGGCGCGACCACCTGCTCGGTGGCGTGCTGGCCGGGGCCGGGCTCGTGGCCGCGCTGATGGTGAAGCAGAACATGGTCGACGTGCTCGTCGTGGCGTCGGGCGTGGTCGCGCTCGGCGCGCTCACCCGGACCCTGCGTCTGCGCACCCTGCTGGTCGCCCTCGTGGGGGCGGCTGCCGGTGGCGTCGCCGTGGCGGGGGTGGTGCTCGGGTGGGCCGTGCTGCACGGCACGTCGCCGGGTGGGGTCTGGTACGCCATGTACCCGTTCCGCGTGGCCGCCGGCGCTGCGCTGGCGTCGTCGCGAGGTGTCGCCGCGCACGCGCGAGGTCTGCACCTGCTGGCCGCCGCGGCGGTCGGCGGCGTCGTGCCCGCCCTGGCGGTCCTGCTCCTCGGCGTGCGGCGGATGCGTCGCGACGTGCGACTCGTCGCCGTCGTCACGCTGGCCTGGACGGCGTGGGCGGCCGCCTCGATCGCCATCGGCGGCAACTTCTGGACGCACTACCTCGTGCAGCTGGCCCTGCCCCTCGCCGTGGGCGTCGGGCTGCTCTCCACGGCCCGGCCCCGGCTCGCGACGGTCGCCGCGGCGAGCTGCCTCGTGCCGGCGGTGCTGAGCGCGACGGTCATGTCCGCACGCGCCGACGACCTCACGCGCGACCAGAGAGTGGGTCAGGCCATCGGTGCCGCCTCGGTCGGGGCCGACTCCCTCGTCGTCGCCTGGGGCCACCCCGGGGTCGTGCAGGGCAGCGGACTGACCTCGCCGTACCCGTCGCTGTGGAGCCTGCCCACGAAGACCCTCGACCCCGACCTGACCGGCTTCACCGCGGTGCTCGCCGGTCCGCGCGCGCCGACCTGGGTCGTCACCGGACGCAGCCTGCACTCCTGGGGCCTGCGCACCCGCGACGCCACCGCCGTGCTGCACCGCCGCTACCACCGCGTCGCCGACGTGTGCGGCTCCACCGTCTACCTGCGCGACGGGCTCGCCCGTCCCGTCCCTGCCGCCGACTGCGGCTGACCCGAGGAGGACCCATGAGGAACATCGTCATCGTCCCGACGTACGAGGAGCGCGACAGCATCGTCGTGCTCCTCGACGCCCTGGCCGCGACCGCGCCGGACGCCGACGTGCTGGTCGTCGACGACGCCAGCCCCGACGGCACGGCCGACGTCGTGCGGGCCCACCCGCGCTTCGGACCGCACGTGCACCTCCTGGAGCGCGCGGGCAAGGACGGTCTCGGCGCCGCGTACCGCGCCGGCTTCCAGTGGGCGCTGCAGCACGGCTACGAGGGCATCGTCCAGATGGACGCCGACCTGTCGCACCCGCCGGAGCGCGTCCCGGCGCTGCTCGACGCCCTGCGCGACGTCGACGTGGCCGTCGGCTCCCGGTACGTGCCGGGAGGCGGGTCGCGCGGGTGGCCCTGGCGGCGACGCCTGCTGTCGCGGGCGGGCAACGTCTACGTGCGCGCCGTGCTCGGCCTGCACGTGCACGACTGCACGGCCGGGTTCAAGGCCTTCCGGGCCGAGGCGCTCGTCGCCGTCGGGGCGCTGACCTCGCAGTCGGAGGGCTACAGCTTCCAGGTGGAGAACACGTGGCGGGCGCAGCGAGCCGGCCTGCGGGTCCGCGAGCTGCCCATCGTCTTCACCGAGCGCACGGCCGGGGCGTCGAAGATGTCGACGACCATCGCGCTCGAGGCGCTGCGGCTGCCTCTCGTGTGGCGCCGCGAGGAGCTGCGTCACGCCCTGGCCCCTCGACGTCCGGTCGAGGTCGGCGCCGCATGACGCTGCTGCGACGGCTGCTGACGCGCGAGGTGCTGACCTTCCTCGTGGTCGGCGGCTCCGGGTACGTCGTCGACGTCGTCGCGTTCAACGAGCTGCTCGTGCTGCCCCCGTTCCGGTCGTGGGACCCGAGCGTCGCCCGGGTGCTCGCCGTCGGCGTCGCGATGGTCGTGACGTTCGCCGGCAACGCCGCCCTGACGTGGTCGGGACGACGGTGGGGGCGGCGCGAGGTCGCGTGGTTCGTGCTGCTGAACGTCGTCGGGCTCGGCTTCTCGGTGGTGTGCCTGCTCGTCTCGCACGACCTCCTGCACCTCACGTCGCGGCTGGCCGACAACGTGAGCGCGAACGGCGTCGGCCTGCTGCTCGGGACCGTCTTCAGGTTCTGGACCTACCGGCTGCTGGTGTTCCGGGAGGACGCCGGGCCGGCAGCCGTGGGCGCGGGCGACCCGCGACGACAGTCAGGTGGCCGTCAGGTTGAGCCGGGGACGATCGCCTCATGACCGCCGTCTTCACCCCGCTCCTGCTGACCCTCGGGCCGGCCGCGGTGCTCGTCGTCATGCTCGTCGTCTTCGCCGAGACGGGGCTGCTGCTGGGCTTCGTGCTGCCGGGGGACTCGCTGCTGTTCCTGTCCGGTGCCCTCGTGACGTCGCACGTCATCGGCGTGCCGATCTGGCTGGTGATGATCGGGGTCGTGCTGGCCGCCGCCGCGGGCGACCAGCTCGGCTACCTCATCGGCCGCCGGTACGGGCCGGCGGTCTTCCGCCGGGAGACCTCACGACTCCTGCGGCCCGAGTACGCCGACCGGGCGCACGACTTCTTCGAGCGTCGCGGCAACGCAGCCGTCATCATCGGACGTTTCATCCCCATCATCCGCACCTTCACGCCCACCGTGGCCGGGGTGGCCCGCA
This sequence comes from Aeromicrobium sp. CnD17-E, assembly GCF_024124745.1. Lineage (GTDB taxonomy): Bacteria > Actinomycetota > Actinomycetes > Propionibacteriales > Nocardioidaceae > Aeromicrobium. The sequence continues at coordinate 3,747 of NZ_JAMXRU010000126.1, read as the reverse complement.
TGCCGCGCGGTCGGTTCACGGCCTACAACGTCGTCGGCGCCGTGCTCTGGGGGAGCGGGATGGTGGCGCTCGGCGCGCTGTTCGGCGGCATCCCGCTGGTCGCCCACCACGTCGAGGTCATCACCATCGGCTTCGCCGGTCTCTCCGTGGTCCCGCTCGGCATCGAGCTGCTGCGCATGCGACGCTCGCGGGCGCGCGCCGTGCAGGCGCCGGGACCCTCGGAGCCCGCTGGGACGTCGGAGCCTGCCGCGTCTGCCGAGGCTGCGTAGCCGACGGCGACCTCGGCCACCTTCGGCGGTGTGGTGACGGCCACATCCACAGAAGATGCACTCAGTGCAAGCACCTGCCTAGTCTGGAAGAGTGACCGAGTCCGTCGACCGACGCCAGCAGCGCGGCGAGCAGCACCGTGAGGCGATCCTCGCGGCTGCTGCCGACCTCGTCGCCGAGACGGGCTCCGTGCAGCTCAGCACGGAGGTCCTGGCGCAGCGCGCGGGCGTGTCGCGCCGCACCGTCTTCAACCACTTCGCGACGCTCGACGAGGTCGTCACCGAGGTGCTCGCCCGCAGCATCGGCGAGGCCGTCGACGCGCTCGAGTCCGCTGCTCGTCGCGTCGAGGGCGACGACACGCTCGACGGCACCTTCGCCCGCATGTCCGCGGTCTTCGAGCAGACCGACCTGACGCCGCAGATGTCGTTCCTGTGGTCGGTGCTCAGCGTCGACGACACGCTGCCGCGGCGCTACGGCCACGTCATCGACGACGCCTTCCACCGTCTGCGCGACCTCCTCCTCGCCACCGCTCGCGAGCCGGGGGACACCACGGACACCTTCGGCCGCGAGCTGCTCGTCACCTCGCTCATGAACGGCACCGCCTTCGTCGCGCAGCGGTGGTGCGAGGAGACCCGCGGCATCATCGACGACGACTCCCGTGCGCTGTGGACGTCGCTCGTCGTCCGCATGACCGACCAGCTCGGCCGTGGCTACCGCCACGCCGGAGCCTGACCCTGTCCGCTCGAGACCCGAGAGAGACCACCATGGCATCGTTGCTCTACCGACTCGGTCGCTTCGCGGCCCGCCGCGCCTGGACCGTGCTGGCCGCCTGGGTGGCGGTCCTCGCCCTCGCCGCCGGCGCCTTCGCCCTCTTCGGCGGCGCGCTGACGTCGACCGTCACCATCCCCGACACGCCCACGCAGCGCGTGGCCGACCAGCTGGCGGACCGGTTCCCCGACGCGAGCGGCGGCAGCGCGACGGTCATCTTCCGCAGCGAGGACGGCAAGGCGCTCACCGATGCCCAGCGGTCCGGGATCGCATCAGTGCTGAAGAAGGTCGACCGCGTCGACGGCGTCTCCGGCACGGTCGACCCGTTCGCCGTCGAGCAGCAGGCCGCCGCGCAGGTCCAGAAGCTGGAGGACGGCCGACGTCAGCTCGAGCAGGGACGTGAGCGCCTGGAGGCAGGAGAGCGACAGCTCGCCGCGGCGCGACAGCAGCTCGAGGCCGCGCCCTCGGTGCCGCAGGCGCAGCGCCAGCAGCTCGCCGCCCAGGAGGAGGAGCTCGCGCAGGGTCGCAAGGAGCTCGAGGCCCAGGGTCGCACGCTCGACGACGGCGCGGCGCTGCTGAAGCTCAGCGAGGGTCTGCGGCAGGTGTCGGAGGACGGGACCACCGCCCTCGCGCAGGTGCAGTTCACGGACGAGCTGGTCGAGGTGACGCCGGAGGTCCGTGAGGACGTGCTGGCCGCGCTCACCGACGACCCGGTCGACGGCGTCGAGGTGCTGCCGTCGGCGGAGATCTCCCAGGAGATCCCGAACGTGTTCGGCCCGGGCGAGGCCGTCGGCCTCGTCGTGGCCGCGATCGTCCTCGTCGTGATGCTCGGGACGTTCGTGACGGCGGGCCTGCCGCTGCTGAACGCGCTGCTCGGCGTGGGGGTCGGCGTGCTGGCGAGCCTGTCGCTGTCCGGCGTCGTCGAGATGCTGTCGGTCAGCCCGGCCCTGGGCGTGATGCTCGGCCTGGCGGTCGGCATCGACTACTCGCTCTTCATCATCAACCGCCACCGCAAGCAGCTCGCGCGTGGCATGGACGTGCACGAGTCGATCGGGCTCGCCAACGGCACGTCGGGCAACGCGGTCGTGTTCGCCGGCAGCACCGTGCTGATCGCCCTGCTCGCGCTGAACGTCGTCGGGATCGGGTTCCTCGGCGTCATGGGCACGGTCGGCGCGATCTGCGTCTTCGTCGCGATCCTCGTCGCCATCACGCTGACGCCCGCGATGCTCGGTCTGCTCGGTCGCCGGGCCCTGACCCGCAAGGAGCGCGGTCAGGCGCCGGAGCCGGAGGGTGCGCACCTGCCCGCCGACCGCCCGATGAGCACCGTCCGGGCGTGGCTGACCGTGGTCGGGACCGTCGTCGTGCTGCTCGTCGTGGCGATCCCGGCGCTCTCGATGCGGCTCGGCCTCAACTCGGCCACGTCGGAGCCCGAGGACTCGGTCGTCTACCAGTCGTACAGCACGGTCGAGCGGGCGTTCGGGCCCGGCGCGAACGGCCCGCTGCTGGTCGTCGCGACGCTCGACGACCCGGTCACCGACGCCACGCTGACGTCGGAGCAGCTGCGTCTCGGCGAGCTGCTGCGTGACCAGGGCGACGTCACCGCCGTGGCGCCCGTCGGGGCGTCCGAGGACAAGATGCTGCTCGCGTTCCAGGTGGTGCCGAAGACCGGACCGTCCGACGAGGCGACCGAGCAGCTCGTGCGCGACATCCGCGACCTGCGCGCGGACGGCGTGGCGTCGTTCGGGGTCGCCGGCGCGACGTCGGGGAACATCGACGTGAGCGCGCAGCTCTCCGACGCCCTGCCGGTCTACCTCGCGGTCGTCGTGGGGCTCTCGTTGCTGATCCTCGTGCTGGTGTTCCGCTCCATCCTGGTGCCGCTCACCGCGACGCTGGGCTTCGTGCTGTCGCTGCTCGCGACGTTCGGCGGACTCACCGCGATCTTCCAGTGGGGCTGGATCGGGTCGGTCTTCGGCGTGCACGACCCCGGCCCGGTGCTGAGCTTCCTGCCGGTCATCCTCATCGGCGTGCTGTTCGGGCTGGCGATGGACTACCAGCTCTTCCTCGTGTCGGGCATGCGCGAGGCGCACGCGCACGGTGCGCCGGCGCGGGTGGCCGTGCAGCGGGGGTTCCACGCGGGCCGCTCGGTCGTCATCGCGGCGGCGCTCATCATGGTGTCCGTCTTCGCGGGCTTCATCTTCGCCGACTCCGGGATGATCAAGTCCGTCGGCTTCGGCCTGGCCTTCGGCGTCCTGGTCGACGCGTTCGTCGTGCGGATCCTGCTCGTCCCGGCCGTCATGCACCTGCTGGGGGAGTCGGCCTGGTGGATGCCGCGCTGGCTCGACCGCATCCTGCCCGACATGGACGTCGAGGGTGCCGCGCTCGAGCGCTCCCACCCCCAGCCCGGACCGCACCCCGAGGACGCCCAGCCCGACGCCTCCAGTCCCCGCTGAGCGTGACGTTCGCGGGCCGGATCCAGCGTCCTCGCCCCGCGAACGTCACACTCAGGGGGAGGGGAGGTGGTGCGCGTGGGTGAGCTGCACGGACTGGTGCTGGCGGCCGGGGCCGGTCGACGGCTCGGTCGGCCGAAGGCCACGGTGGTCGACGCGCACGGCGAGCCGTGGGTCGCGCGTGCCGTCCGGGTGCTGCGCCAGGGCGGGTGCGAGGCCGTGCACGTCGTCCTGGGCGCGGAGGCCGACACGGCACGCGCGCTCG
>NZ_JAMXRU010000125.1 GCF_024124745.1 Aeromicrobium sp. CnD17-E | reverse complement strand
TCGACCCGGGCGCGGGTCTCGACCAGGTCGCCGCGCCGGACCGGGTCGCCCGCCTCCACGTCACGGCTCAGCGCCCAGTACGGCTGGGTGTCGTCGGCGGCGGCGACCACGGACGCGCCGAGCACCGTCGCGCCGAGCACGAGCAGCACCCCGAGGACCAGCCGCGGGTCCGTCCAGGGCTGCTGCCTCAGCCGCGCGGCGGGCCCTCCCCACGCCCCCGCCGGTACCGCTCCGGTCCTGCTCACGTCGCCACCTCGCCGTGGCCCCCGCCCGATCAGCATGGCCCGTTTCTACTGCGATGGCAGCGATGTCGTCCAGCATGGGGGTGTGGATCGGGACGCCCGTCCACAGCCCCGAGACCGTCACGGCCGGTGACACCAGGCCGTGGGACCATGGGCCCATGTCCGACGCGACTCCTCGGTTCCTCACCCTCGCCGACGTGGCCGAGGTGCTGAACGTGACGGTGCGCCAGGTGTACGCGCTCGTGCGCTCGGGCGAGCTCAAGGGCATCCAGATCGGCGGCCGGAACCAGTGGCGGGTCGAGAACGACCAGCTCGAGGACTACATCCGCCGCCAGTACGCCCGAGCCGAGCAGGCCGTCGCCGAGCTGTCGGACGCCGACCTCGCCGACCAGCCCGACGACGTCCCACGCTGACGCAGGCCGGCCCCGGCAGGCTCATCGGCCCAGCGGGTCATCGGTCCAGGGTGAAGACGGCCAGGGCCCGCAGGGGGACGAGCAGGTCACGCTCGGCGGTGCGCAGCACGACACCCCCGTCGACGACTCGTGCCACCTGCGCGCGCAGCGTCGCGCCGTCGGTCCGCACCACCCGGACCTCGTCGCCGTCGTCCCGCAGCCGTCGGAGCACGTGCGGCCAGCCCAGCCGGGCGTCGACCGTGGACGGCGCCGGGGCGCGTCCGTCGGTGCGCACCCCGGTGACCGCGTCGACCGCGACCACGTGCTCGACGCCGCCGGCGTCGAGGCGCACGAGCCGGTCGTTCGCGAACCCGACCTCCCCGACCAGCCGACCGGCGCCCAGCAGCTCCAGCTCCACGTGACCCCCGAGGAACGAGCGCCACGGCGTCCGTGACCACTCCTCGTCGCGGAGCTCGGCGACCAGCGCGTCGCGCTCGAGGAGGGCGTCGTCGTCGAGCGACGCCTCGAGCTCGGCGAAGAGACGCTCCCAGCGCATGCCAGCACCGTACCTCCGTCCCATCTCCGGCCTCACCTGTGCACGGGGCCTTGACCATGCCCGTCTAGCGACCTTCGATGTCATCAAACGTCGTCAAACGTCAGGAAAAGACATCATGCGTCTTCGATGGTCCGGTCACCTGTGCTGGCTCGTCTCCGTCCTGGTGCTCCTCGTCCGGGGGCCGTCGGTGGAGGGCACCCTCGCGCGACTGGAAGCAGCATCGTTCCCGACGGCCCTCACCTCCCTGCTCGAGCTCATCCTCCTCGCGGTCGCGGCATGGGCCGCCGGCGCGCTCGGCCTCGGTCTCGTCGGTGGCCGTGCGACGCTCGTCGCGGCGCGGCTGCTGCCCCGTGCCGTCCGGGGCGCGCTGGTGGCCGGCGTCGTCACCACGCTGTCGGTCGGCACTGCGCACGCCACTGCGTCGCCCTCCCCCGACCCAAGGCCCGCCGCGACGACGCTCGACGGCCTCGTGCTCCCCGACCGCCCCACCTCGGGGGTCCACGACGCTCCGCCGACGGGACCACCGACGCGACCGGCCCCCGACGCGGACACGGTGGTGGTGGCGCCGGGCGACTCGCTGTGGAGCATCGCCGCCTCGCACGCGGGACCCCGCGCGAGCGTCGCCGACGTCGCCTCGTCTACCGAGCGGTGGCACCGGGAGAACCGCGACGTGGTCGGCCCCGACCCGGACCTGCTCCAGCCAGGACAACGCCTCACGGCACCGCGGGAGTCGGCATGAGGACGTCGACGGAGCTGCGCTCGCCCGCCCGGTTCGTCACGGACGAGGACGCCCTGCCGGCGCAGCTCCCGCTGCCGCTGCCCGGCTCGCCCACCTCCGTCGTGCCGGTGCCGCAGACCCGTGACGGGGAGGAGCTCGCCCGGCAGCTGCGGGCACCGCTGGCCCGCTTCATGCAGGGCGTGACCGAGGTGCTGTGCGGCGGTCGGCCCGCGCGGCAGCTGTCGGCGTGGATGACGCCCGACGCGCACCGCGCCCTGGTGACGGCGCTCGTGCGGCAGGGTCGCGTCCCCACACGGCAGGACCGCCGCCCCGCGGGCGGTCGGCTCGCGTCGGTGCACCTGTCGGTCGTGAGCGAGCGGGCCGTCGAGGTCACGGGCCGCATGGTGCACCGAGGACGTTCGCACGCGATCGCCGTCCGCCTCGAGCTCGTCACGTCGCCGCGCGGCCGCCCGGTCTGGACGTGCACCGCGCTCGAGTGGGCCTGATCCGCCCGGACGAGACGATGAAGGGCCCGCACCGTGGAGACGGTGCGGGCCCTTCGACGCGGGCGGTGCCGGTCAGCGGTTGCGCTTGCGCGACTGGCGCGCCGCCTTCGACTTCTGCCGTGCCTTCGACTTCTGGTTGGCCTGACGCTGCTTGTCGCCGGCAGGCTCCTCGGTGTCGCTGTGCACCTCGACGTCACCGTCCTCCGAGGGCGCGGAGTAGGACAGCTTCTGCTCGCCCTTCGGCTCCAGGCCCTTGGCCTGCAGGTGCGGGTGCTCCTCGTCGTCGGTCGGGGTCTCCTCGACCTGGACGTCGAGGTTGAACAGGAAGCCGACGGACTCCTCGGCGATGCCGTCCATCATGGCGCTGAACAGCTCGTAGCCCTCGCGCTGGTACTCCACCAGCGGGTCGCGCTGGGAGTAGGCACGCAGGCCGATGCCCTCGCGCAGGTAGTCCATCTCGTAGAGGTGCTCGCGCCACTTGCGGTCGAGGACGCTAAGCACCACGCGACGCTCCAGCTCGCGGGTCACCGGGGCGCCGAGCTCCTCCTCGCGACGGTCGTACGCCGTGAGCGCGTCGGCGGTGATCGTCTCGACGAGCGACTCGCGCGAGAGCGCCTCACGGCCGCCCGCCTCGTCCTCGACCTCCTCGATCGTGAGCGACACCGGGTAGAGCGTCCGCAGCGCGGTCCACAGCTGCTCGAGGTCCCACTGCTCGGGGAAGCCCTCGGTGGCACCGTTCACGTAGCCCGTGACGGTGTCGGTGATCATCGTGCGCACCTGGTCCTCCAGGTCGGCGCCCTCGAGCACCTTGCGCCGCTCGCCGTAGATGACCTCGCGCTGACGGCTCATCACGTCGTCGTACTTGAGGATGTTCTTGCGGGTCTCGAAGTTCTGCGCCTCGACCTGCGTCTGGGCCGACGCGATGGCGTTGGTGACGCGCTTGTTCTCGATCGGCACGTCGTCCGGGATCTTCATCGTCTGCAGGACCCAGTTGACCCAGTCGGCCTTGAACAGGCGCATGAGGTCGTCCTCGAGCGACAGGTAGAAGCGGGTCTCGCCCGGGTCGCCCTGGCGTCCGGACCGGCCGCGCAGCTGGTTGTCGATGCGTCGGGACTCGTGCCGCTCGGTGCCGATGACGGCGAGGCCGCCGGCGGCCTGCACGGCCTCCTTCTCCTCGGCGACCTGCGCCTCGATGCGCTCCAGCGTGGCCGGCCAGGCGGCCGAGTACTCCTCGGCGTTCTCGAGCGGGTCGAGACCCTGCTTGCGCAGCTCGGCGTCGGCCAGGAACTCGACGCTGCCGCCGAGCATGATGTCGGTGCCTCGACCGGCCATGTTGGTGGCGACGGTGACGGCGCCGCGGTGACCGGCGACGGCGACGATCGCGGCCTCGCGCTCGTGCTGCTTGGCGTTGAGCACCTCGTGCGGGATGCCGCGCTTCTTCAGCAGCTTGGACAGCCGCTCGCTCTTCTCGACGCTCGTGGTGCCGACCAGGATCGGCTGGCCCGTGGCGTGGCGCTCCTCGATGTCGGCGACGACGGCATCGAACTTCGCGGCCTCCGTGCGGTAGACGAGGTCGGGCTGGTCGATGCGCGCGACCGGCTTGTTGGTCGGGATCGGGACGACGCCGAGCTTGTAGGTCTTGTCGAACTCGCTCGCCTCGGTCATGGCCGTACCGGTCATGCCGCCGAGCTTGTCGTACAGGCGGAAGTAGTTCTGCAGCGTGATCGTGGCGAGGGTCTGGTACTCCTCGCGGATGCGCACGCCCTCCTTGGCCTCGATCGCCTGGTGCAGGCCCTCGTTGTAGCGGCGGCCGTCGAGGATGCGTCCGGTGTGCTCGTCGACGATGATCACGTTGCCGTCGATGACGACGTAGTCCTTGTCGCGCTTGAACAGCTCCTTGGCCTTGATGGCGTTGTTGAGGAAGCTGATCAGCGGGGTGTTCACCGCGTCGTAGAGGTTGTCGATGCCGAGCTGGTCCTCGACCTTGTCGATGCCCTCCTCGGTGACGGAGACGGTGCGCTTCTTCTCGTCGACCTCGTAGTGGGTGTCGATCGTCATGGCGCCGACGATGCGCGCGAACTCGCCGTACCACTTGACCTCGTCCTCGGTGGGGCCCGAGATGATGAGCGGCGTGCGCGCCTCGTCGATGAGGATCGAGTCGACCTCGTCGACGATGGCGAAGTTGTGCCCGCGCTGGACGCAGGCCGCGATGTCGTCGGCCATGTTGTCGCGCAGGTAGTCGAAGCCGAACTCGTTGTTCGTGCCGTAGGTGATGTCGCACGCGTAGGCGTCGCGACGCTCCGGGGGCGTCATGTTCGGCAGGATCATGCCGACGCTGAGGCCGAGGTAGGTGTAGACGCGGCCCATCCACTCCGCGTGGTAGCGCGCCAGGTAGTCGTTGACGGTGATGACGTGCACGCCCTTGCCCGACAGCGCGTTGAGGTAGCTGGGCAGGGTCGCGACGAGGGTCTTGCCCTCACCGGTCTTCATCTCGGCGATGTTGCCGAGGTGCAGCGCGGCGCCGCCCTGGACCTGCACGTCGAAGTGACGCTGTCCGAGCACGCGGCTGGCCGCCTCGCGCACCGTCGCGAACGCCTCGGGCATGAGGTCGTCGAGGGTCTCGCCCTGGTCGAGCCGCTCCCGGAACTCGGCGGTCATGCCGCGGAGCTCGTCCTCGCTCATGGCGCGGAACTCGTCCTCGAGGGCGTTGACCTGCTTCGAGATCGCGGCGAGCTGACGAAGGATCTTGCCTTCGCCGGCGCGGAGGATCTTGTCGATGACCTTGGGCACGGTGGACGCACTCCTGAGTTGGTGAGACGGACCTCTCGCAGTGTATGCCGCGGGACCAGCACGGCGGGCACGGGTGGCGCGCCGACGGCTACACGACCGTGCGGACGTCCGCCGCGAGGTCGCCCCGCTCGCCGACCTCGACGGCGCCGAGGCCCAGCCAACGCGCCATGGTCCGCAGCTCCTCGGCCAGCTCGACCGCGGTGTCGGCCGGGGCGCCGGGCTCGGACCAGGCCCCGTGGACGACGAGCGTGCCGCGCGCACGGTCCGCCTTGAGGTCGACCCGCGCGACGATCGCGTCGCCGAGCAGGAAGGGCAGCACGTAGTAGCCGTACTCACGCTGCGCCTCGGGCACGTAGATCTCGATGCGGTAGCGGAAGCCGAAGAGGCGCTCGGTGCGCTCGCGCTCGAAGACGAGCGGGTCGAAGGGGCTGAGGAGCGTCCGGGCGCGGACCGCGCGCGGGCGCGTGGCCTCGTGGTGCAGCCACGCCGGGCGGTCCCAGCCCTGCACGTGCACGGGCAGCAGCACACCTGCGTCGGCGAGGTCCTCGACGGCGGCGCGGGTCGGCTCCGGCGCCGACCGGAAGTAGTCGCGCAGGCACGGGAGGGTCGCGACGCCGTGGGCGCGGGCCGCGTGCTCGACCATCACGCGGTGCGCCTCGGCCTCGTCGAGGGCGGGGCGCGCGAGGACGTCGGCCGGGATGACCCGTTCGGGGAGGTCGTACTCGCGCTCGAACTGCGCCGTGCGGCGCGCCGACGTCAGGCGTCCGCCGTGGAACAGGAACTCGAGGGCGTTCTTCGTGGCCGTCCAGTTCCAGCCCCAGTGCGAGCGGTCGCGCTCGCGCTCCTGCCCGAGCGCGGCGTCGACCTGGCGCGCGGTGAGCGGACCGTGCTCCGCGACGTGCGCCAGCACGGCCTCGACGAGCTCCGGCTGCTCGCGGGCGATGCGGTCGGGCCCGCCCCACAGCCCGCGCCGTGACGCCATGCGGTGCTGCATGGCGGGCCACAGGTCGACGTCGACGAACGTGGCCACGTGCGCCCAGTACTCGAACATGAGCCGCGGCGACCGGCCGGCCGCCCGGTGGAACAGCTCGAGGTCGTAGGGGCCGCACCGCGAGTACAGCGGGAGGTGGTGGGCCCGCTGGAGCACGTTGACCGAGTCGATCTGGAAGAAGCCGAGCCGGCGCAGCGTGCTGCGCAGGTGGGGTCGTCCGACGGCGGTCGGGCGTGCGCGGGTGAACCCCTGCGCGGCGAGCGCGACCCGACGGGCCTGCAGCGTGGTGAGACGTTCGGTCACGTCGAGCATCCTGCCGGGCGGCACCGACACCGGCGCCGCGGCCCTGCCTGGGACCCCAGGACGGGGCTCGGACCGCGGCTCAGACCGGGTCGTCGAGCAGGTTGCTGCGCACGGCGTACATGGCGGCCTCCATGCGCGACTTCATCTGCAGCTTCTCGAGCATGTTGCGGATGTGGTTCTTGACCGTGTTCTCGCTGATGAACAGCTCCTCGGCGATCTCGCGGTTGCTGAGCCCCTTGGCGACGAGCCGCAGGACCTGCAGCTCGCGGGCGGTCAGCTGCGCGGTGGCGGGAGCCGGGCTGCGCGACATCTGGACGAACTCGTCGAGGAGCTTCGTCGCCATGCTCGGGCTGATCAGCGACTGGCCGGCCGCGACGAGGCGGACGGCCTCGGCGACCTGGTCGTAGGTCGAGCCGTCCTTCAGCAGGTAGCCCGACGCACCGCTGCGGATCGACTCGTAGAGGTCGGACTCCTCGTCGCTCGCGGTGAGCATGATGATGCCCGTCGACGGCGAGATCGACTTGATGGTCTTGCAGACCTCCACGCCGGAGCGCCCCGGCATCCGCACGTCGAGGAGCACCACGTCGGCTGGTGTCTCCTCGACGGCCGCGATGGCCTGGTCGCCGTCACCGACCTCGACGAGCTCGAGGTCGGCATCGGCGCCCAGGACCATCGACACGCCGCGCCGGAAGAGCTCCTGGTCGTCGACGAGCAGCACGCGGATGCGGGGCGCCCGAGAAGTCACCCGTGCATCATGCCACGCACGAGCGGCATCCGTCAGGGGGCGACGTCGCCCGACAGGTCGCCGGACTCGTCGACGTCGAGGTGGATGACTCCGTAGTCGTAGCCCTTGCGGAGGTACACGACGCTGGGTCGCATCGAGTCCTTCTCGAGGAACAGGTAGAAGTCGTGACCGACGAGCTCCATCTCGTACAGCGCCTGCTCGAGGGTCATGGGGACACCCTGGTGCGTCTTCTCGCGCACCACGAGCGGGCAGTCGCCCTGCACCTGCACGCCGGCGATCGTGGTGGTCTCGACGTCGTTGTCGTCGCCGGACCCGTCGAGCAGGCCCGACGGCACCTCCGCGGGCATCTCCGCGATCGAGACGGGCCGGCGCTTGCCGTGGCTGATGCGCTTGCGGTCGGCGGCGCGCCGCAGCCGGGCCTCGAGCTTGTCGATGGCCGCGTCGAGCGCGGAGTGCTGGTCGGTCGAGCTGGCCTCGGCCCGGACCGCCGGGCCTCGTGACCGGAGGGTCATCTCCACGCGCGCGGCCTGCTCGTGCTGCCGCGGGTTCTTCTCGTGGGTGACCTCGACCTCGACACGGTTGATCTTCTGGCGCTGGTCGTACTTCTCGACCCGGTGCAGCTTCTCCTCGACGTGCTGGCGGAACCGGTCGGAGATCTCGCTGTTGCGGCCGTTGACGACGATTTCCATGGGGGCCTCCCTGCGCTCGGTCGTGCGTTGTCTACATGCCACCGAACTTAGACCGACCGGCGCGCGGACACCAGAGGAACACGGAGTTCCTCGACGACCTTCAGGAACCGGCCGCCGTCGGGGCGGGTCGCGCGGCGGCGACGGCAGCCCCGAGGACGCTGGTGCCGTCGGCCGCCAGCCCCCGCACCGCCTCGGCAAGGGT
>NZ_JAMXRU010000124.1 GCF_024124745.1 Aeromicrobium sp. CnD17-E | reverse complement strand
GGCCGGGCGCGGCGTCGCCGTCGTGTCCGACGACGTCCGGTACGGCCTGCGGGGCCTGCGCGTGCGCTCCGGCGGTGCGGACCTCGCGGTGCGGCTGGTCGTCGCCTGGTCGTCCACGCACCCGGCCGAGGCGTCGCTGGCCGCGCTGGCCGACCGGCTGCGCACGTTCGTCGTCGCCGCCTACCCCGCCGACACGAGGGTCACGCCAGCACGGTGAAGGGCAGGCCCTCGCACGGCACGTGCGTGGCGAACGCGTCGCGGTCGACGGGCTCGCCCGCGAACAGGTGGACCTGCGAGGACAGCACGACGCGGTCGTGGTCGTTGACGAGCGTGGCGTGCGCGGCGCGGAACGTGTCGAGCAGCGTGCGCTCGACCGTCTCGGCGAGCACGTCGGCGCCCATGACGCCGAGCATGCGACCGTCGCGCTCGACGGGGACGGTCGTGGTGAGCATGAACTCGTCCGTGCAGACGTAGTCGATGTAGGGGCCCGTCACGTGCGACGTGTGGGTGCGCTGCGGCGTGCGGAACCACTCCTGGCGGCTGTAGTCGGTCGACTGCACGAGGGCGATCGAGTCGGGGATGCGGCCCTGGTCGTCGCCCTGCCACCAGGCCAGCAGGTACTCCTCGTCGGTCAGCAGGCCGGGGGAGACGACGAACCCGGCGCCGACGGTGTGCGCGTCGGCGAGCACCTCGAGCGCGTGCGGACGGACGGCCTCGAGGACCTGCGCCGCGGAGACGTCGTCGTCGAACAGGGGCGCGAGCGCGTCGCCGCTCTCGCGCAGGCTGTGCAGCAGCGGGTGGAACAGCGCCTCGACGGCGTCGACGCACGCGCCGGGACCGGTCGCGGCGGGCGTGGGGGCAGGGGTGCGGTCGGTCATCGGCTCACCTGATCCTCGCGTGCAGCTCGGCGAGCTCGCCGAGCAGTCGTCGGACGCGTCGGCGCACGAGCGCCCGCGCCTCGTTGCCGTCGTGGGCGGCGATCGCGGCCAGCAGGGCCGCATGGTGCTCGCGCAGCTCTGCCTGCCGGTCGGGGTCGCGCAGCCCGAGCCGCAGCAGCGCCCCGAGCTCCATCTCCAGGCGCATCACCTCGCGGGCGAGGTGCGCGGAGTGCGAGAGCGCGGCGACGGCGAGGTGCAGCTCGGTGTCGGCGGCGCGCAAGGTGGTCGCGTCGGTCGTGCCCGGGTCGGGCAGGATCTCGCGGAGGTCCTCGACCTCCTCGACGTTCGCGCGCTCCGCGGCGAGCTCGGCGCAGCCGCTGAGGACCGTCGCGTAGTGGATGCCGTGGTCGGCGATGTCGACGCGGGTCATCGCCGCGACGCGCCGCTCCAGCATCTCGTCGGCCGCTCCGACCGGACGGGTGACGAAGGAGCCGCCGCCGCGTCCCCGCGTCGTCGTGACGAGTCCTTGTGCACGCAGCGACACGAGCGCCTCGCGGGCGGTGACGGTCGCGACGCCCAGCATCGCCGCCAGCTCCGACTCGCTCGGCAGACGCTCGCCGTCCTCCAGGATCCCCGAGCGGATGGCCTGGGCGAGGCGCTGCTCGACGCGCACGGCGCGCCCCAGGTCGCCGATGGGCGCGAACACGGCCGTGCGCGCTCGGGTCGAGCGGCGTCGGACGGCGGCCATGCATCTCCTCGGGTCGACGTCCAGGCTCGGTGGGTGCGGGACGACGGTGGCACCTGTTTACCGGATGGTGACAGAAAGCTGTTTACATTTAACATCTGAAGCCATAGGTTTCTCGACGCGGACAGGGCCGAGCGGCCCGCCCGCCCCGGCGCGCACGGCGTCGGGACGCCCGCCGAAGGAGACCGATGAGCAGCACCGGCGCCACCCCCGCGATCCGCCTGACCGGCCTGCAGAAGCACTTCGGCGACGTGCGGGCCGTCGACGGCGTCGACCTCGAGATCGCCGACGGCGAGTTCTTCTCGATGCTCGGACCGTCCGGGTCGGGCAAGACCACGGTGCTGCGTCTCGTGGCCGGCTTCGAGCAGCCGACCGGCGGGACGGTGGAGCTCGCCGGCCGCGACGTCACCGGCACGGCACCCTTCGAGCGCGACGTCAACACCGTCTTCCAGGACTACGCGCTCTTCCCGCACATGAGCGTCCTCGAGAACGTCGCGTACGGGCTGCGCGTGCGCGGGATCGGCAAGGCCGAGCGTCGCAGCCGTGCCCTCGAGGCCCTCGCGACCGTGCGTCTCGACCACGTCGCCGACCGTCGACCGACCCAGCTCTCCGGCGGGCAGCGCCAGCGCGTCGCCCTCGCCCGTGCGGTCGTCGTCCGTCCCAAGGTCCTGCTGCTCGACGAGCCCCTCGGCGCCCTCGACCTCAAGCTCCGTGAGCAGATGCAGGTCGAGCTCAAGCAGCTCCAGCGCGAGCTCGGCATCACCTTCGTCTTCGTGACGCACGACCAGGAGGAGGCGCTCACGCTGAGCGACCGGGTCGCCGTGTTCAACGACGGCCGCATCGTGCAGCTCGGCAGTCCCCAGGAGGTCTACGAGCGGCCCGTCGACGCCTACGTCGCGTCGTTCGTCGGCACCTCGAACCTGTTCGACGCCGAGGTCGCGCGCGCCGTCCTCGGCCGCGACGGCCGCTACGCGCTGCGTCCGGAGAAGATCCACCTCGCCGCCGAGCCCGACGCCGGCGCCGCGACCCCGGAGCACGACCGCGTCCGCGGCGTCGTCGCCGAGACCATCTACCTCGGCATCGGCCGCCGCGTCGTCGTCGACACCGAGCACGGGGCCCGCCTCGTGGTCCTCGAGCCCTCGACGGCGCCCGCCGCCGTCGAGCGCGGCGACCAGGTCGTCGCCTCCTGGCGTCACGCCGACCTCGTGACGCTCGCCTGACCCCACCACACCCATCGAAGAGGACGGAACCGAGATGATCCCCACGACCAGGAGAGGACGCGTCGGCGCACTCGCCGCCGCCGTCACCTGCAGCCTCGCCCTCGCCGCCTGTGGCGGGGGAGGCGACGACGACGCCGCCACCGGCGCGCCGACGAAGCTCGGGAAGAACGAGGGTCAGGTCTCGATCCTCGCGTGGCCCGGCTACGTCGAGGACGGCAGCAACGACCCCGACGCCGACTGGGTCACCGACTTCGAGAAGGAGACCGGCTGCAAGGTCACCAGCAAGGTCTACGGCACGTCCGACGAGGCGTTCAACCTCGCCAAGTCCGGCGACTACGACGTCGTCGCGGCGTCCGGCGACCTCACGCTGCGCATGGTCGCCGCCAAGGCCGCGGCCGAGGTCAACACCGACCTCGTCCCCAACTACGCCAAGGTCTTCGACTTCCTGAAGGACCAGGAGTGGAACACCGTGGACGGGAAGAACTACGGCGTGCCGCACGGCTACGGCGCCAACCTCCTCATGTACAACAGCGACGTCGTGAAGGACGAGCCCACGTCCTGGGACGTCGTGTTCGAGAAGGGCTCGCAGTACAAGGGCAAGGTCACCGCCTACGACTCGCCCATCTACATCGCCGACGCCGCCATGTACCTCATGGCCAAGCAGCCGGAGCTGAAGATCGAGAACCCGTACGCCCTCGACGAGAAGCAGCTCGCCGCGGCGGTCGACCTCCTCAAGGAGCAGCGCGCCAACGTGGGCGAGTACTGGTCGGACTACCTCAAGGAGGCGTCGGCGTTCAAGACCGGCGACTCGGTCGTCGGCACCACCTGGCAGGTCATCGCGAACACGATCGACCAGGAGAACGTCAAGACGACGGTGCCCGAGGAGGGCGTCACCGGCTGGAACGACACCTGGATGATCGCCGCCAAGGCGAAGCACCCGAACTGCGCCTACGCGTGGCTCAACCACATCGAGGACCCGAAGACGAACGCGCAGGCCACCGAGTACTTCGGCGAGTCGCCGAACTCCGAGGAGGCCTGCGAGTTCGCCAGCGAGGGCTTCTGCGAGACGTACCACGCCGGTGACAAGGCCTACTCGGACAAGATCTGGTACTGGCGCACGCCCATCGAGCAGTGCCTCGACGGTCGCACCGACGTGAAGTGCACCGACTACTCGGACTGGACCAAGGCCTGGACCGAGATCAAGGGCTGACGTGACCCAGCCGAACACGCCCGCGGTGGCCGCTCCGTCCCCCTCCGGGGTCGGGGCGGCCACCCGCCGGGCCTCCTCCTTCCTCGCCACCCGGCCACGGCTGCGGCTCGGCCTGTTCCTCTCCGCGCCGCTCACCTGGCTCGTGCTGGTGTACGTGGTCGCGCTCGCGGCCCTGCTCGTCACCGCGCTCTGGTCGGTCGACGCGTTCACGGGCGAGATCGACCGCGGCCTCACGCTCGACAACCTGCGCGAGGTCGCGACCGAGTCGCTCTACCGGACGGTCACCCTCCGCACGCTCGGCGTCGCGGCGCTCGTGACCGTCATCGACGTCGCGATCGCGCTGCCCATCGCCTTCTTCATGGCCAAGGTCGCGTCGCCGCGAGCCCGACGGCTGCTCGTCGTCGCGGTGCTGACGCCGCTGTGGGCCAGCTACCTCGTCAAGGCGTTCGCGTGGCGCTCGCTGCTCAGCGAGGGCGGTCTCGTCGACTGGGTGCTCGACCCGTTCGGCGCGCACAGCCCCGGCTACGGGCTCACGGCCGTCGTCATGACGCAGGCCTACATCTGGCTGCCGTACGTCATCCTGCCGATCTTCGCGGGCATGGAGCGCGTCCCCGACTCGCTGCTCGAGGCCGCGGGCGACCTCGGCGCCTCGGCCGGCACGACGGTCCGCACGGTCGTCATGCCGCTGCTGCTGCCCGCGATCGTCGCCGGCTCGATCTTCAGCTTCTCGCTCACGCTGGGCGACTACATCAGCGTCAACATCGTCGGCGGCGCGAACCAGATGCTCGGCAACCTCGTCTACACGAACGTCGGCGCGGCCAACAACCTGCCGCTCGCCGCCGCCATCGCGCTCGTGCCCATCGTCATCATGCTCGGGTACCTCGCGGCGGTCCGTCGCACGGGCGCCCTGGACAACCTCTAGGAGCGCGCCGTGACCCTCAGCCCGACCTCGCGCCGAGCCCTGCTCGCCGTCACCGCCCTCGTGCTCGTGCTCATGTACGCGCCGCTGCTCGTCGTGGTCGCGAACTCCTTCAACCCCGACCCGTCGATGACGTGGCCGCCCGACGGCTTCACCACCGAGTGGTGGGTGCGGGCGTTCCACAGCGCCGGTGCCCGGGACGCGGTGCTGACGAGCGTGGAGGTGGCGCTCGCGTCGACGGCGGTCGCGCTGGTGCTCGGCACCCTCATGGCGTTCGCGCTGCAGCGCTTCCGGTTCTTCGGGCGCAACACCGTGAACCTGCTGGTGATCCTGCCGATCGCGCTGCCCGGCATCGTCACGGGCGTCGCGCTCAACAACGCCTTCCGCGGCATCCTCGCCATCGAGCTCGGCGTCGCGACCCTGGTGGTCGCGCACGCGACCTTCTGCATCGTCACCGTGTTCAACAACGTCGTCGCCCGGCTGCGGCGGATGGGCGGCAACCTCGAGGAGGCCTCGGCCGACCTCGGCGCGGGGCTCTGGACCACCTTCCGGCTGGTCACGTTCCCGCAGCTGCGCTCGGCGCTGCTCGCCGGCGGCCTGCTCGCGTTCGCGCTCAGCTTCGACGAGATCATCGTGACGACGTTCACCGCGGGCCCCGGCACCACGACGCTGCCGATCTGGATCCTCAACAACCTGTTCCGGCCCAACCAGGCACCGGTCGTGGCCGTCGTCGCGGTCGTGCTCATCGTCGTGTCCGTCGTGCCGATCTGGATCGCGCAACGCATCGCCGGCGAGGCCGAGACCGTGCGATGAGCGCGTGCGTCGTCACCGGGCCGACCTCCGGCCCCTCCCGTAACGTCGGCCGTGCCGACACCGCCACCCCCTCGAAGGAGCACCGATGAGCCTGTACGCCGTCACGAACCCCGCCACCGGCGAGGTCGTCAAGGAGTACCCCACCGCCACCGACGCCGACATCGAGGCCGCACTCGCGTCGGCCCACGAGGCCTACCGCGGCTGGTCGAAGAGCTCGACGGTGGCCGAGCGCGCCGCGCTCGTGCGCCGCGTCGGCGAGCTGCACGCCGAGCGACGCCAGGAGCTGGCCGAGATCGCCCAGCGCGAGATGGGCAAGCCGCTCGAGGAGTGCCTGGGCGAGGTCGACTTCTGCACGGCCATCTACGAGTTCTACGCCGACAACGCCGAGCGCTTCCTGGCCGACGAGCCGCTCGAGCTGCTCGAGGGCGAGGGCTCGGCCGTCGTCAAGCGCAGCGCCGTCGGCGTGCTGCTCGGGATCATGCCCTGGAACTTTCCGTCGTACCAGATCGCCCGCTTCGCCGGCCCGAACCTGGCGCTCGGCAACACGATCGTGCTCAAGCACGCCCCGCAGTGCCCGGAGTCGGCCGAGGCGCTGCAGAAGATCTTCCTCGACGCCGGCTTCCCCGAGGGCGCCTACGTGAACATCTACGCCACCAACGAGCAGATCGAGGAGGTCATCGGCGACAAGCGCGTCCAGGGCGTGTCCCTGACCGGCTCCGAGCGGGCCGGCGCCGCCGTCGCCGCGATCGCCGGACGCCACCTCAAGAAGGTCGTGCTGGAGCTCGGCGGGTCCGACCCGTTCATCGTGCTCGGTGCCGACGACCTCGACGCCACCGTCGAGCAGGCCGTGAACGCGCGGCTCGACAACACCGGCCAGGCCTGCAACGCGGGCAAGCGGTTCATCGTCGTCGAGGAGCTCTACGACTCCTTCCTGGAGAAGTTCACCGCCAAGATCCTCGAGGCGGCCGACGGCATCGCCCCGCTCTCGTCGAAGGAGGCCGCCGAGCGGCTCGCCGACCAGGTCGACCGCGCCGTCGAGCAGGGCGCCCACCTGGAGAGCCGCGGCGAGCGCGACGGCGCGTTCTTCCCGCCCGGCGTGCTCACGGGCGTGAAGCCCGGCGACGACGCCTTCCACGAGGAGCTGTTCGGACCGGTCGGCATCGTGTTCAAGGTCGGCTCGGAGGACGAGGCGGTCGAGCTCGCCAACGACACGCCCTTCGGGCTGGGCTCCTACGTCTTCACCGACGACCCCGACCAGGCGCAGCGCGTCGCCGACCGCATCGAGGCGGGCATGGTGTTCGTCAACGGCGTCGGCGCCGAGGGCGCCGAGCTGCCGTTCGGTGGCGTCAAGCGGTCCGGGTTCGGGCGCGAGCTCGGACGCTTCGGCATCGACGAGTTCGTCAACAAGAAGATGATCCGCACCATCGCCTGATCTCGCCCTGCGAGACACCAGGGTCGCCGCGCGTCATGGGACGCGTCCGGCGGCGTCTCCTGGGTGCGTCGGTCCCGCTCCTCAACAGGGAGGGCGGGACCGACGTCGTCGTGGGGGTCGAGCCGGGACCGGCACTAGGCTGGCGGTCGTGGTCTACGACGCGCTGTTCTCGACGGTCTTCGCCCGCATGGACCCGGAGGTCGCGCACGAGCAGGCCTTCCGGGCCATCCGCCTCGGGGGTCGGCTCGCGCGACCGCTCACGGCGGTGCCGCCCGCGCCGCGCACGGTCATGGGGCTGACGTTCCCGCACGCCTTCGGCCTGGCCGCCGGCTTCGACAAGAACGCCCGCGCGGTGCCCGGGCTGCTCGGCCTCGGGTTCGGCCACGTCGAGGTCGGCACCGTGACCGCCCGCCCCCAGCCCGGCAACCCGCGTCCCCGGCTCTTCCGGCTCGTCGACGACCGCGCCGTCATCAACCGGATGGGCTTCAACAACGACGGCGCCGCCGTCGTCGCGGCCCGGCTGCACCGTCTGCGGCGCACCGCGGTCGGGACCGACGCCGTCATCGGCGTCAACATCGGCAAGACGAAGGTCGTGCCGGCCGAGGAGGCCGTCGCCGACTACGTCGAGAGCGCGCGGCTGCTCGCGCCCTACGCGAGCTACCTGGTCGTCAACGTCTCGAGCCCCAACACGCCGGGGCTGCGCGACCTGCAGTCGGTCGACGCGCTGCGCCCCATCCTGGCCGCCGTGCGCGACGTCACCGAGCGTCTCCCGCAGGGTCGGCGCGTGCCGCTGGTCGTCAAGATCGCCCCCGACCTCGCCGACGCCGACGTCGACGCGGTGGCCGACCTCGCGCTCGAGCTGGGGCTCGACGGCATCAGCGCCACGAACACGACCATCGAGCGTCCCGCCTCGCTGCTGGCCGACCGCGCGACGGTCGACGCGGCGGGGGCGGGCGGCCTGTCCGGGCCCG
>NZ_JAMXRU010000123.1 GCF_024124745.1 Aeromicrobium sp. CnD17-E | reverse complement strand
CGCGCTGCCGGAGGGCCACCCGTTCGGAGCGACGGTGCGCGACGCGGTCGTCGCGGCGGGCGGCGAGGAGCCGCTGTCCGTCGGCGCGCCGTACGGCTCCGACCTGCGCCAGTACGCGGCCGCCGGCATCCCGACGGTGCAGTACGGCCCGGGGAACATCGAGGACGCGCACGCGGTCGACGAGTCGGTGCCGATCGACGAGGTCGTGCTCAGCGCCCGCGCCTACGCGCACCTGCTGCTGCGCCACTGCGGGCGGTAGGTCTCGCGCGTCATCTCGTCGCTGTGCGACGTCTGACCTACCTCCCGGCCGGGTTCGGCGCGTCACCTACCGCCCGGGGGCGGGACCGAGCCGTCAGTCCTGCACGGCCTTCGCGATGGTGACGCAGCGGGTGGTCCAGGCGCGGTCGGCGGCGTCGAGGGCTCGGCCCGCCTCCTGCGCGTCCTGGAGGGTCCAGAGGGCGTTGAGCATCATCCGCACGACCACCCAGTCGCGCACCCGGTGCTCGTCGAGCCCGGCGACGTCGACCACGGTGTGGAAGCGGCGGCGCACGGCGAAGCGCACGTCACGGGCCGAGGCGACCTCGTCCCACCGGTTCCACAGCAGCGGGGCGGGCTCGTAGGCCGGGTCGCCGCTGATGCCCTTCGGGTCGATCACGAGCCACGGCACGCCGCCCCCGCCCGGACCGTCCGCGCGACGGCTGGCGAGGACGTTGGCGTCGTGCAGGTCGGCGTGGACGGTCAGCCCGTCGGTGCCGGGATCGCCCGCGAACGCGCGGCCGAGCGCGACGGCCTGCTGCACGAGCCGGCGCGGGGCGGGCACCTCGTCCTGCGCCGCGGCCAGCTGCTCGGTCCACCGCCCCACCAGCGTCGAGAGCGGCACCAGACGACGTGGCGCGCTGACGTGCAGGGTGGCGTAGAGCCCGGCCACCACCTCGCAGGCGTCCAGCGCCGGCAACGACGACAGGGCCGTCGGGCCGGCGCGCTCCAGCAGCAGCGCGCCACGGGCCGGGTCGGCACGCAGCATCCGCACGGCTGCGCGCCCGTCCCACGTGGTCAGCGTCAGGTGCTCGTGGCGGGACTCCTCGTCGACGTACCCCACCTTCAGCACCGCCTCGAGGCCGCGCTCGGTCCGCACCGGCAGCACCAGCGCGACCTCGCCGTGCATCGGCGCCCCGTCGACCCGCAGGCCCCACTCGGCGAGCAGGTCGTCGACCGTCCGCGGCAGGGCGTCGACGAACGCGGCCCAGCGCGGACCTCGCCGGGCGAACGCCGCGACCGCGGCCGGCAGCTCGATCACGGCTGGACGGGAGCCTCCGGGTCCTGGTCCTCGGCGGTCGGGTCCTCGGTGGGATCCGGGTCGGCGGGCGACGGCGAGGAGGTGAGCGGCAGCTCGGTGTAGTCACCGACGTCGATGACCCCGGCGGGCGTGAAGGTGACCACCTGCAGCCCGACCGGCGCGCCGTCGGCGTCGAAGGTGACGATCGTGACCTGGGCGTCGCGCCGCAGGCTGCTGCCGAGGGCGATCGGTAGGACCGCGCCGCCGGTGGTCCCGGTCGTCAGCCGGGTGGTGGACCTGCCGTCGGGACCGGCGATCGCCCGCGGGCCCACCTGGTAGTGCAGGTGCCCGGTGAGCACGAGGTCGACGCAGCCGCTGGCCGCCACCTTGCGCCCTGACGCCCACGAGTGGACGGCGAGCACGCCGACCCGCTCGCCACGCTCGTCGGCCTCGCACGCGGTCGTCGTGAGCTCCTCGTCCTGGTCGTCGAGGGCGGTGTCGCGGGTCTTCGCGTCCTCGGTGTAGCCGGTGAGGGTCGTGCCGCGCGGGTCGGTGTCGCCGAGGAAGCGGACGCCGCCGACCTCGGCGGGCTCACCGTCGAGCACGGTGAAGCCGGCGTTCGCCTGGTCCTTCGTCGTGCGCCGTGAGTCGTGGTTGCCGCCGATGGAGACGACGTCGAAGCCCTTGAACGCGCGGGCGAGGGAGTTGATGCTGAAGGTCTCCCAGGCGCCACCCTGGGAGGTGTCGTCGCCGAGGTCGATCAGCAGGCGGGCCTGGGCGCGGTCGGCGATGTTGCGGGCGACGGGGTCCATGCCGATGTTGTCGTGCCGGTCGGTGACGACGAGCGCCGTCGTCTCGCCGTCCTCGGGTTCACGGACGCGCACCTGCGTCGCCTGCTCCTCGAGCGCGCCGTAGAAGCTGACGGAGTCGCGGTAGAGGTACAGCGCACCCTCCACGAGCGCGCGGCTGCTCGTGGTGGCGCTGCCCTGGGCCAGCTGCAGCCGGTCGAGCACGGGGTCGGCGGGCAGCTCGGGGAACACCTCGCGCGCCGCGGTCCACGTCTGCGCGGGCTCGGCGTCCTGACGCTCGGGCAGGCTGACCAGCACCAGCGCGCCGACGACGACCACGACGGTGGCGACGCCGCCCGCGACCTGCCCGCGCGACGGCTGCACCATCTCGCGGCGGATCCGACGTCGACGGTCGGCACCGACCGCGCGCCAGCCGAGCACGAGGACGGTGACGGTGAGGACGCCGACCCCCAGGCCGCGCAGCGCCGCCTCGGCGGCCATGTCGGTGACGGCGGCCGTCACCTCGCGCACCTCGCCGCTCGGCTGGGCGGCGATGGCGGCGTCGCGCTGGAGCAGCTCCTCCAGGCCCACCGCGTCGGAGTCGCCGAGCCGGACGTTCACGCCGACGCCGAGCGGCGCGTCGACCGGGACCCGTACCTCCGGCAGCAGGGGTCCGAAGTCGATCGTCGCGTGCCCGTCGACCTGCGGGCTGACGACGGCCTGGTGCGCACCGATGGTCAGGTGCCGCTCGCTGTGCAGGAACGTCGACGTCGCCACCGGCAGTCCCGTGAGGACGGCGGCGGCGAGCAGGACGAGGCCGACCGCGATCTTGCGCACCCGTCCACCCTAGAAGGCGTCCCGCCGGTCCCCCCGCCCAGCCCGAGGTCCCCGCGTTTTGTGGACTTGGTGACCGTTTCTGCTCGAGAAACCGTCACCAAGTCCACAAAACGCGGGGAGGGCTGGAGGGGCGGGGCGGGGGGCGGGGTGGGGTGGGGTCAGGAGACGCGGGAGAGCCAGGTCTGGGTGGTGCCGACCGTGGTGAGGAGCTGGGTGGCGCGGGTGAGGACGACGTAGAACGTCCGCCAGCCCGCCTCGGACTCCGCGACGATCGCGTCGGGCTCGACCACGACCACCGCGTCGAACTCCAGGCCCTTGGTGTCGAGCCCGTCGAGCACCCGCAGCCGGTCGTGGGCCGCGAGCCGGTCGGCCAGACGGGCCCGCAGCCGCGGCAGGTCGGCGCGGGCGGCGACCACCGCGACCGTGCCCTCGACCCGCTCGAGCATCGTGTCGGCCTCGGCCGCGACGGCGTCGAGCAGGGCGGCGTCGGCGACCCACTCGTGCCGCGGCGCCTCGCCCGTGCGACGCACGGCCTCCGCGAGGTCGGCGCCCGGGATCGCGACCTGCGCGACGTCGGCCGCGAGGTCGTAGATCTCGGCGGAGTTGCGGTAGTTGGTCGAGAGCCGGAACCGGTGCTCGACCTTGCCCTCCAGCGCGGCCACGCGGGCCTGCTCGGCCTCGTCGGCGTGCGGCCACGACGACTGCGCGAGGTCGCCGACGATCGTCCAGCTGGCGTAGCGACCGCGCCGGCCGAGCATGCGCCACTGCATCGGCGAGAGGTCCTGCGCCTCGTCGACCAGCACGTGCGCGTACCCGTCGTCGTCGATGCTGGTGGTGGAGCGCAGCTCGTTCTCGACCTCGCGCTCCCGTCGCTCGAAGCTCATCAGCTGGCGCGGCACGTCGTCGTCGCGCTCGTCGTCGGGCGGCACCTCGCCCAGCAGGTAGCGCAGCTCGTCGATGAGGGGGACGTCCTCGATGGCGGGGACGCCCGAGGCCCACGACGTGACCATCGCGTCGAGCTCCTCGCGGGAGAACGCTCCGTTGGCGAGCTCACCGACCCGCTTGGGCAGGGTGCGCCAGAGCTCGACGGCGTCGACCGGCGGCCACCACGCCTCGACGAAGTCGACGTAGCGGTGGTCGGTGGTGAGCTCGTCGAGGAAGCCCTCCTCGCCCTTCTCGAGCGCCCGCTCGCCCGACACCTGCTGCCACAGCGCCCGCGCCACGGCGGCCGGCGCCTTCGGGTACGCGCGGTTGCGGGGCAGGTTCGAGAGCAGCCCACGGCGGATGTTGGCGAGCTTCTTGGCGTCGAGGACGAGCACGTCGTCCTTGTAGAAGTAGCGGAACGACGTCGGCTCGCCGGGCTGCGGCGACGTGGCCAGGCGCCGCAGCACGGGCAGCATGCGCGACGAGCCCTTGGCCGCGGCGGCGACCGGCTCGTCGTGCTCGCGCGCGCCGACCCCGTCAACGACCTCGCCGAGCGAGCGCAGCGTCACGGCGGTCTCGCCGAGGCTCGGCAGCACCCGCTCGATGTAGCTCATGAACACCGACGACGGGCCGACGACGAGCACGCCGCCGGACTCGAAGCGTCGGCGGTCGGTGTACAGCAGGTAGGCCGCGCGGTGCAGCGCCACGACGGTCTTGCCCGTGCCGGGGCCGCCGCCGATGATCGTCGCGCCGCGGCTGGGCGCCCGGATGGCCTCGTCCTGCTCCTTCTGGATGGTGGCGACGACGGAGTGCATGGTGCTGTCGCGGGCCCGCGAGAGGCTGGCGAGCAGCGCACCCTCGCCGACGACGACCATGTCCTCGGGGGCGTTCTCCGCGTCGAGCAGGTCGTCCTCGACCCCGACGACGGTCTTGCCCGAGCTGCGCAGGACGCGACGGCGGACGACGCCGGTGGGGTCCTGGGCCGTGGCCTGGTAGAACAACGCGGCCGCCGGCGCCCGCCAGTCGACGAGCAGGATCTCGCGTTCGGCGTCGCGGACACCGATCCGGCCGATGTACCGCGCCTCGCCGCCCTGCAGGTCGAGGCGGCCGAACACGAGGCCGTCGTGCGCGGCATTCAGGGCCGACAGGCGGCGGGTGGCCTGGAAGACCATCGCGTCGCGCTCGACCAGACCGCCCTCGTTGCCGACGTGCCCACGGGCGAAGCCCTCGGTGACGAGCGACTGCGCCACCTTCGTGGACTCGTCGAGGCGGCCGTAGACGACGTCGACGTACGCCTGCTCCGCTGCGATCTCTGCGGCGGCCTGCTGCTCGGAGGACACGCCTCTCCTCGGCTCTCGTGGGTCGTTCTGCGAACTCCCCATGATACCCGCCGCCCGCCCACGAAAAGCCCACCGGTCCGGGGTTGGTGGGACGCCCGTCCTGTCGTCAGCGCACGGTGACCCGACGGTTGGTCGAGCGGGCCTCGACCTTCGCGTCGCCCAGGTACTCCACCGTGTAGACCCGGGTGCCCTTGGCCTGCCCGGTGACGGTGACGACGGCGCGACGCGTGCCCCGGTAGGTCGTGAGGGTCGCGCTGCGCAGCGTGCGCGAGCCGAGCCGGACGCGCAGGGTCCCCGTGGGAGTGGCGCCACCCGCGCGCACGACGACGGTGAACGTCGCGCTCCGGCGACCTCCGGTGCTCGTGACGGCGAGGGCGGGCTGCGCCTTGACGGTCCGCGACGCCGACGTGCGCGACCCTGTGACGTGGCCCGGTCGCGTGGCGGTCACCCGGACGGTGAGCGGACGTCCGAGGTCGGCGGTGCCGGCGCGGTACGTCGGACCGGTCGCCCCCGTGACGGCCTTGCCCGACCGCAGCCACTGGTACCCGAAGGACGTCGAGCCGGTCGTGGGGTCGCCGGCGTCCCACGTGCCGGGCGAGGCCGTGAGGGTCGAGCCGGGTCGGGCGGTCCCGGTGACGGTGGGCGCGGTGCGGGCGGTCAGGGCGGCGGGAGCGACGGTGCGCGCGGCCGACGTGGTGGTCACGGGCTGCTGTCCGTCGACCTGCCCGACCACCTGGAGCGCCACGGCGCTGCCGACGTCGTCGAGCCCGAGCCGGTACGTGGTGCCCGTCGCGCCGTCGACCGGGCGGCCGTCGCGCAGCCACTGCCGGGCGAGCGTCACGTCGGCCGGCGACCACGTGCCGCTGGACGCCGTGGTGCGGGTGCCGACGACGGGGTCGCTCGTGAGGGCGGGCGGGGAGGTCGACACGAGCGTCCCGGGCGCGACCGTAACGGGCGCGCTGACGGCGAGGGCGGAGCGGTACCCCGCCCGCGAGGCGACCACGCGCACCGAGACCGCACGTCCGACGTCGGCGACACCCGGCACGTAGCTGCGACCGGTGGCTCCGGTGACGGGCGTGCCGTCGCGCAGCCACTGGAAGGCCACGTCGGTCGCGGTGGGTGTCCAGGTGCCGGGGTCGGCGGTGAGGGTCCCGCCGACGGCGGCCCGTCCCGTGACGGTCGGTGCGGCGCCCGACCGCAGCGTGCCGAGCTCCGACCCGACGACCACGTCGACGCCCGGTGTGAGCGACCCGGCGACGACCTCGACGTCGGCAGCCGAGGAGAACGCGGTGCCGCCACCGTGGTGGGTCGTGCGGAACGGCTCCTGCCGCTCGACGACCCGGACCCGGTACCGGCCGGGCGGCAGCTCGACCTGGTACGCGCCGTAGCCGGGTGTCGTGCGCTCCTGCTCGACCCACCGTCCGGCCTCGGTGTCGAGCCGGAGGAACACGGCCTCCAGCTCCGGAGGCGGCGCGTCGGCGAGCACAGCGGCGTCGCTGATGCTGCCCGTGACCCCCGTGGCGGCGGCGAGGGTGGCGTCGACGCCGTCGACGTCGGTGGACGCCACCCGGACCGCGCGAGCTGTGGCGAGGTCGGGGCCACCGGCGAAGGTCGTCGCGTACCCGAGCGGCAGGCCGTGGAAGCCCACCCGGTAGACGCCGGGCGGCACGGCGAGCGCGTACCTGCCGTCCGTGCCGGAGACCGCGCGACCGACGACGACGGCGGTGTCGTCGCGGGGGTCGTAGCGCCACGCCCGCACCTCCACACCCGCGGCCGGGCGGGCGTCGGGTCCGAGGAGCCGGCCGGTGACGGCGCGCTGGTCGGCGAGCGTCACCGTCCGCGTGGTGGTGCCCGTCGCGAGCGCGAGGGACGACAGGGTCCAGCGGACGTCACCGTCGAGCACCACCTCGACCGTGTAGGCGCCGGCGGGGGCGGCGAGTCCGTAGGCGCCGGTGTCGTCCGTGGTGGTCTCGGCCACGACGTCGCCGCCGGCACCGGCGGCGTCCAGCGGGCGGACGAGACGGACCAGCGCGTCGCCCACGCCGGCACCGGACGCCGTCTGCACCCGACCGACCAGGCGGGGGTTCGCCGCGAGGGTGACGTCGCGGCCGGTGAGCGTCGCGCCGTCGGCCACGACCACCCGCGTCGCCGACGCCCAGGTGCTGGCGCCGGCGAGGTACTCGCCCCGGTGGTCGCCCGAGGGGTCCTCGAACGCGAGCACGTACCGCCCGGCGTCGACCTGCACCTCGTAGCGGCCGGCGGAGTCGGTGCGCGCCGAGGTGACGGGCACGAGGTCGTCGCTGCCGCCCTGCAGCACCCGGACGTCCACCCCTGCCAGCGGTCCCGACGCGCCTCTCACGGTGCCCTGGACCCGGGCACTGACCATCTCGAGCCGGACGTCGCGGCTGACGAGCGCCCCGGCGACGACGACCGACGACGCGGCGCCGACGGTCGCGGAGCCCGGGCCGAAGGTGGTGCGGTGGCGGTCCGCCGAGAAGCCCAGCCGGTAGGTCCCGTCGGGCAGGAGCAGCCGGTAGCGGCCGTCGGCGGAGGTGGTGGTCTCGTCGAGCACGACCCACTCGCCGTCGCGCAGCACCGAGGCGCTCACGCGCGCCTCGGCCAGTGCGGCACCCGTCGCGGTGGTGACGGTGCCGCGGACGCCGGAGCGCGCCCGGGCTGCCAGGACCGTGTCGCGCGCGAGCACGTCGGTGTCGCCGACCGTGACCGTGCGCGCCGCCGCGACCGAGGCGGCGTCGTCCCAGAACTCGCCGAGCAGCTCGTCGGTGCCCTCGACCTGCAGACGGTAGTCGCCGGGGACGACAGGCGCGGACCAGCGGCCGGAGGCGTCGGTCGGGACCCGGTCGGCGACGACCCAGCGGGTCTGGCCGGCGACGACGCGGGGCGCGTGCACGACGACGTCGGTGCGCACCGGTGCGCCGTCGGGGCCCGTGACCCGGCCGCGGATCGCGAGGGCGGACGCGAGGTCGACGCCGCCGACGTCTCCGCCGCGCTGGCCGACGAGGAGCGGGTCGTCGACGACGCTGCGCGTCCACGTGCGGTAGCCGC
>NZ_JAMXRU010000122.1 GCF_024124745.1 Aeromicrobium sp. CnD17-E | reverse complement strand
TGGCCGCTACTCGACCAGCGGTGGGTGTCGTTGGTCGAGTAGTCGACGCCGCGACGAAGGAGCTGGCGGAGACGTATCGAGACCACTCCGGGCCGTCGCTGGGGGTTGGCTCGCGCTGGGCTGTTGCTGGCTGGTCTCGATACGCGCCTACGACGCTCGTCCCTCGCGCGTGGCCGCTACTCGACCAGCGGTGGGTGTCGTTGGTCGAGTAGTCGACGCCGCGACGAAGGAGCTGGCGGAGACGTATCGAGACCACTCCGGGCCGTCGCTGGGGGTTGGCTCGCGCTGGGCTGTTGCCGGGTGGTCTCGATACGCGTCCACGACGCTTGTCCCTCGCGCGTGGTCGCTACTCGACCAGCGGTGGGTGTCGTTGGTCGAGTAGTCGACGCCGCGACGAAGGAGCTGGCGGAGACGTATCGAGACCACTCCGGGCCGTCGCTGGGGGTTGGCCCGCGCTGGGCTGTTGCCGGGTGGTCTCGATACGCGTCCACGACGCTCGTCCCTCGCGCGCGGCCGCTACTCGACCAGCGGAGGGGTCTGGTGGTCGAGTGCCTCCACGAGCGCCAGCGAGGGGGGGTGTATCGAGACCGCTCTGGGCGGATCAGCGTGGAGTGAGGCAGCGCTGGGCTGTTGCCGGGTGGTCTCGATACGCGTCCACGACGCTCGTCCCTCGCGCGCGGCCGCTACTCGACCAGCGGTACCTTGCGCTGGTCGAGTCATCGCCTCCGCCGAGGGACGAGGCTCGAGGTGACGTATCGAGACCACTCCACGCGGTCCCTGGAAGGCATCCGGTGCTCGTCCGTCGCGGGGTGGGCTCGACGCGCGGCACTAGGCTGGGGTCATGTCGTCGCAGCTGACCGTCGCCGAGGCCGCCGCCCTGCTCGGCGTCCCGACGGCGGACGTGCACCGGCTCATCGCGACGGGGCGGGTCGAGCACCAGCTGGCCTGTTCAGGTCGGTGCGAGCTGCTCGTCAGCGCCGAGTCGGTCGAGGCGCTGCGGTCGGCCGCCGGTCGGGCCTGACCTCGACCTTCGGACCACGAGGTCCGTCCTTTCGGCCGACGCGGACGCTCGTGGTCGTCCCTAGCGTGGACGTCATGATCGCGGGCCCCGAGACCGAGCTGCGCATGTCCGACGGCGACCGCGTCTGGACGTTCGTGCTGCTGGCCGGCGGCGGGGCGGCGCTGCTGCTGGTCCTGCCGTGGCTGCTCGACCTGGTCAGCGGCTTCCCGTGGGTGCCGTTCGAGGACGTCGCGCGCTGGGTGGCGGGCTTCGACGCCCCATGGGCGTGGGCGGCGCGGCTCGCCGCCGGTGCTGCGGTCGGCGGGGCGCTGGCGGTGCTCACCATCGTCGACGAGCACCGGGTGGTCGTGCGCGACGAGGAGCTGGTGCTCGTGCACGGCCGCGACCGCCGCACCGTGGCACGCGACCAGGTCGTGGGGGTCTACCTCGACGGTCGGCGCCTGGTGGTCGACGGGACGCAGGGTCGACGCCTCTTCCACGAACGGCTCGAGGCTCCACGACACCAGGTGCGCGAGGCGTTCCTGGCGCACGCCTACCCGTGGGAGTCCGCGTAGGGCCGGTGCCGCGGGCGGTCGGCGCGTCCTGGGTCGGCGCGCCGGGGCCGCGGTCCCGTGCTTCGATGAGGAGGACGACCAGGACGCAGGAGGCATCACATGGGCAGGTTCGACGGCGACGTCGTGATCGTGACGGGCGGCGGGTCCGGCATCGGGGCCGCCACGGCGCGCCGGTTCGCGTCCGAGGGGGCGACGGTGGTCGTGGCCGGACGGCGCGAGGAGAAGCTGCGCGA
This sequence comes from Aeromicrobium sp. CnD17-E, assembly GCF_024124745.1. Lineage (GTDB taxonomy): Bacteria > Actinomycetota > Actinomycetes > Propionibacteriales > Nocardioidaceae > Aeromicrobium. Next base: position 6,449 of record NZ_JAMXRU010000122.1, on the reverse strand, counting down.
GGTCGCCGAGTCCGCCGACGGCACCGTCGTGCCGCACCGCTGCGACGTCAGCGACGTCGCGGCCGTGGAGGAGCTCGTCGCCTCGACCGTCGACGCCCACGGCCGGCTCGACGTGCTCGTGAACAACGCCGGCATCGGGCCGTCCGGGCCCGTGCCCGACGTCGACCGCGACGCGTGGGACGAGACGCTGGCGATCGTCCTCGGCGGCGTCTTCCACACGGCCCGCGCGGCGCTGCCCCACCTGCTCGAGTCGCGCGGCAGCATCGTCAACGTCTCGTCGGTCTCCGGCGTCGGGGGCGACTGGGGTGCGGCCGCCTACAACGCGGCGAAGGGCGGCGTCACGAACCTGACCCGGGCGATGGCGCTCGACCACGCCGAGGCGGGGGTGCGGGTGAACGCGGTCGCACCGAGCCTGACGAAGTCGGAGATGACGGCCGGGATGGACGACGACCAGGAGCTGCTCGACCGCTTCTGGGACCGGCTCCCGCTCGGACGGGCGGCCGAGCCGGAGGAGGTCGCGTCGGTGATCGCCTTCCTCGCGAGCGACGACGCCTCGTTCGTCAACGGCGTCGTGCTGCCGGTCGACGGCGGCCTCACGGCGTCGAACGGGCAGCCCCGCCTGGGCTGAGGTCGTGGGTCCGGGCCCGCGGCCCGGACCCACCTTCGAGGGTGTCGGCGCCGCATGCGACGGGCGCAGTCTCGAGGCGGCCGCCTGCTGGGGCGGCTCCGACTCGTGAAGGAGACCCCCATGACCCTCCAGGCGCGCCCGACGGACCTGGTCGACGACCTGCTGGCGACGTACGCCGACGCCGGCGCGGACGCGGCCTACCTCGCGTGCGACCGGCACGACCCGGCCGCGACCGCCTTCGTGCTCGTCGACGACGACCTCGTCGCGACGCCGCTGACCTACGGCGAGCTCGCGGACGAGTCGCGACGGATGGCGGCCGTGCTGCGCGAGCACGGCGTCGCGCGCGGCGACCGGGTGCCGGTGCTGCTGGGCAAGCGACGTGAGCTGCCCGTGACGATGCTGGCGCTGTGGCGTCTCGGTGCCGTGCACGTGCCGCTGTTCACCGCGTTCGCCACCGGGGCGATCCGCACGCGGGTGGAGGGGTCCTCGGCTCGCGTGGTCGTCACCGAGCCCGACCAGCGCAGCAAGCTCGACCCGTTGCCGGGCCTCGACGTGCTGGAGGTGGGTCCGGCGCTCGAGCGCGAGCTGTCGGGCGTCGAGCCGCTCGCCGAGCGGGTGGCGGTCGGCGGCGACGGCACGATCATGCAGCTGTTCACCAGCGGCACGACCGGGAGCCCGAAGCCGGTCACGGTGCCGCTGCGCGCGCTGGCGTCGTTCCACGTCTACCTGGAGCTGTCGCTCGACGTGCGCGAGGACGACGTGTTCTGGAACGCCGCCGACCCGGGCTGGGCGTACGGCCTCTACTACGGCCTGGCCGGCCCTCTCGTCGCCGGTCGACCCAACGTGCTGCACACTGCCGGGTTCACGCCGGCCGGGACGGTCGCGGTCGTCGAGCGGCTCGGCGTCACCAACTTCGCCGGCGCCCCGACGATGTACCGCGCCATCAGCAAGAGCGGTCTCGTCGAGCACCTGCCGCTGCGGCGGGCGTCGTCGGCGGGCGAGCCCCTGACCCCGGACGTGCTGGCGTGGGCCCGGCGGGTGCTGGGGATCGAGGTGCGCGACCACTACGGCCAGACCGAGCTGGGCATGGTGATCTGCAACAGCTGGAACGACGGCGTGGCCCGCCCGGTCAAGGACGGGTCGATGGGGGTGCCGATGCCCGGCTACGCGGCGGACGTCGTCGACGGGCAGATCGCGATCGACGTGCCCGCCAGCCCGCTGTTCTGGTTCGAGGGCTACCACGGCGCCCCGGAGAAGACGGCCGAGCGGTTCAGTCCCGACGGCCGCTGGTACCTCACCGCCGACACCGGCTCGGTCGACGAGGACGGCTACTTCCAGTTCACGGCCCGCGACGACGACGTGATCCTGGCGGCCGGCTACCGGATCGGGCCGTTCGACGTCGAGAGCGTCCTCATCACGCACCCGTCGGTGGTCGACGTCGCCGTCGTCGGGCGGCCGGACCCCGAGGGGGTGCGCGGCGAGGTCGTGGAGGCGTTCGTGGTGCTGGCCGACGGGGCGCAGGACGGGCCGGAGCTGCACGCCGAGCTGACCGCGCTGGTGCGCGACGGGTACTCCCGGCACGCCTACCCGAGGCGCATCCACGTGATCGACGCGCTGCCGAAGACGCCGAGCGGCAAGGTCCAGCGGTACCTGCTGCGCTCGCTGTGAGGGGGTCGGGGCGCCGATCCGCTCGTACCCTCGAAAGGAGGGAGGGCGTGACCTGAGCGGGTCCGGGTCGCTACTGTGACCGGCGACACAGGAGGTGCCCGATGCCCGACCACCTGGCCCCGCAGGAGGTCCTCTCGCGAGGACTCGACGACCTGCGCCGCGTGACCGGCCTGCCGCTGGTCATGGGCGGTCTGGTGCGCAGCCGGGAGCACTTCACGATCTCCGAGCTGCGGGGCGCGCTGACCACGTCGCTGCACCAGCTGCGGGTGCGCCAGGGGGAGGGTCTGGGCGGCAAGACGCTGGCCACCCGTCGGCCGGCGGCGGTGAGCGCCTACCCGCGCTCGGCCGCGATCACGCACCGGTACGACCGATGGGTGGCCCCCGAGCGTCTGCAGTCGGTGGTGAGCATCCCGGTGGGGGTCGAGGGGCGGCAGCCGTCGGCGATCGTCTACCTGTGCGACCGGCGCAGCGAGCGGCTCGGCCTGGCCGTCGTCGACGCTGCGCGGCCCGTGCTCGCGGGCCTCGCCGCCGACCTCGGCGCTGCCACGACCGCCGAGGAGCGGATGCGGGCGATCAGCCTGCGGGCCGCACAGGCGAGCGACGACCCGCACGACCTGGCGCGCGAGCTCCGGCAGGTGGCGGACCTGACCACCGACCCGAGCACGCGAGCGCGCTTGGAGGCCGTGCTCGCGCGGCTGTCCGGTGAGGGCGCGAGACGCCCGGCCGGACCCAACCCGCTGGGTCGACGCGAGGTGGAGGTGCTGCGGCTGGCCGAGGAGGGCGCGACGAACGTCGAGATCGCCGACGCGCTCGGACTCGTCGAGAGCACCGTGAAGTCGTACATGAAGTCGGCGATGGCGAAGCTGGGCGCGGAGAACCGCGTCAAGGCGGCTCGCGCCGCCCGGGCTCGGGGCCTGCTCGGCTGAGGGACGCACCCCCCTCGCGTTTTGTGGACTTGGTGACGGTCCTCGTCGCGAAGATCGTCACGAAGTCCACAGAACGCGAAGAGGCTGGGGTGGCTAGGCGTCGAGGTGCGGGAGGGGGAGCGCGCAGAGCCGCGCGGCCTCGGCCGCGTCGAGCCCGAGCATGCGCAGCAGCTGGCCGGTCAGCTCCTCGACGTCGTCGACGGCGACCAGGTCGGGGTGCGAGGAGCGCAGGCGCAGGAACCCGAGCAGGGATCCCCCCACGGTGCTGAGGGCCAGCGGCAGGTGGGTGACGGTGAAGCGTCCGGCCGTCATCGCGTCGGTGAGGTCGCGCAGGGCCCGCGGCGCGAGACCGTCCTCGAGGTCGAGCAGGTCGAGACCGAACCGGTTGAGCACGTCGGCGAGCGCCGGGTGGGTCCAGGCGAGCCGGGCCGAGATCCGGAACGACAGCGCGAAGCGGGTCGCCGGGTCCTCCGCGTCCGCGACGGCGGCGTCGATGAGCCGGGCCCACTCCTCCAGCACGTGGGCGGTCGCGGCCTGGAAGAGCTCCTCCTTGCTCGTGAAGTGGTTGTAGAAGGAGCCGAAGCCGACGTCGGCCGCGTCGGTGATCTGCTGGATGGTGGCCGTCGCCGCGCTGCCGTCGACGATGAGCCGCTCCGCCGCGGCGAGCAGGGCCGCGCGCGTGCGCGCCCGCCGCCGGTCGACGCGGGGGCCGTCGCTCGTGCTCCTGCCGTCGCGCATCTCGTCCCTCCCCCTCCTCCGCTGCCGTCGGGCCAGCCTAGTGGTCGGCTCGTGCCGTCCTGGGCCTTGTCCCGACCACGACCAAGCCCTATATTGATGATCTCATCAGAAATGTAGAGGTTCATCAGATGTCGGCATCCGACCGTGCGCACGACACCAGCCGCGAGCACGCCCACGACCACAGCCACCGCGACCTGCACAGCGAGCAGGGGCGTCGTCCCGGCGAGCACGTGGGCCGGTCGGCGCAGCCGGTCGTCAAGGTGCGCGACCTCGCCTGGCTGGAGTTCGAGAAGCCCGACCTCGCGGCCGCGGAGGTGTTCGCCCACGCGTTCGGGTTCAGCACGACCTACCGGAGCGCGACCGAGCTGAACCTGCGGGGCGCGTTGCCCGGGGCGCCGTGCGTGGTCGTGCGGAAGGGTCGGGGGTCGCGGTTCGTGGGACCGGCGTTCGCCGCCGAGACGGCCGACCTGCTGCGGCTCTCGGAGCACACCGGCGTGCCCCTCCGGCGCCTGCCCGAGCACCTCGGCGGCCACGTGGTCGACCTGCGCGAGCCGGCGGGTGCGCGGGTGCGGGTCGTCGCCGACGTCATCGAGCACCCCGCGCTGGCGACGCAGCAGGCGCAGACGCTCAACGTCGGCTCCAAGGTCGAGCGGGTCAACGCCGCGCAGCGCCCCCCGCGGCAGCCGGCCGTCGTGGAGCGGCTCGGCCACGTGGTGCTGCAGTCGGACCGCTACCTCGCCTCGCTCGACTGGTACCTCGACCACCTGGGCCTGATCGTCTCGGACTTCCTGTTCTTCCCGGGCCAGCGCGACCGCGGCCCGACCATGGCCTTCATCCGCTGCGACCGGGGCAGCGAGCCGGCCGACCACCACACGCTGGCCATGACCCTCGGGCCCCGCAGCCGCTACGTGCACTCCGCGTACCAGGTCGCCGACCTCGACGCGCTCGCCGCCGGCGGGGAGCACCTGCGCGACCTTGGCTACCGGCACTCCTGGGGCATCGGCCGGCACATCCAGGGCAGCCAGCTGTTCGACTACTGGCGGGACCCCGACGGCTTCCTCGTCGAGCACTTCAGCGACGGCGACCGCTTCGACGCCTCCCTCGAGCCGGGCTGGGCGGAGATGACGGCCAGCGGCCTCGCGCAGTGGGGTCCGCCCGCCACCGCCGACTTCCTCGGGGTCGCACCCGGCAAGGAGTCGCTGCGGGAGCTGCTGTCGATGACCACCGCCCTGCGCTCGGACAACGAGTTCGACCTCGACCGCCTCCTCGGACTGATGAAAGTGGCCCGCTCATGACCCTCCCCGTCCTCCGCACCGCCGACGCCTGGTGGCTGCGCCGCCCCGACGGTGCCGTCCGCGTCGAGACGTCGGCGACGACGACCGCCGAGCTCCTCGCCGACCGGGCCGCCGTGCTCGCGGCGCGCGACGGCGGCGACCCCGTGCCGGTCGACTCGCTCGCGCTCGTCTCGCCGGTCACCGCACCGTGCCGCGTGGTCGCGCAGATGGCGAACTATGCGAGCCACGCGAAGGACGCCGGGATGAACCCGTCGCGCGTGCCGCTCGCCTTCTTCCGGAAGTCGTCGGGCTCGATCAGCGGCCCGTCCGACCCGGTCGTGCGACCCGCTCACGTGACGCTGCTCGACTACGAGGTGGAGCTGGGCCTGGTGGTCGGGCGCGCGGTCACGGCGGGGGAGGAGGTCGCAGCCTCCGACCTGCCCGACCTCGTCGCCGCGCTCGTGGTGGCGAACGACGTCTCCGCGCGGGACCTCCAGCTGCCCAAGACCCAGTTCTACGAGTCCAAGTCCTACCGCACGTTCACCCCGGTCGGCCCGGTGCTGCTGGTCCTGGAGGACGGTGAGCTCGAGCGTCTGCCCGAGCTGCGGCTGCGGCTGTGGGTCGACGGCGAGCTGCGCCAGGACGAGCTGGCCTCCGACATGATCTACCGGCCCGCCGAGGCCCTCGCCGCCCTCGCGCGGTTCCAGGATCTCGCGCCCGGCGACCTCGTCCTCACCGGCACGCCGGCGGGCACCGCGCTGAGCGCCCCGCCGGCGATCGTCGAGAAGGTCGGAGCCCTGCTCCCGCCGCACGTGAAGTGGCGGATCTTCCTCGGCAAGCAGGTCAAGGACCGTCGCTACCTGCAGGACGGCAACCTCGTCGAGGCGTCGATCGCGACCGACGACGGCGCGCTCGACCTCGGTGCGCAGCGCACGGTGGTGCGGTGGACGCGGTGAGCGTCGCGGTGGTGCTCCTCGTCGTCGTCAGCGTCGTGCTCGTGGCGACGGGCCTGCTCAAGCTGGTCGCCGCGCCGCCGATGCGCGAGCGCGCGCAGCACCTGGGCTACCCGGTCGGGGCGTTCCGTGCGGTGGGCGCGCTGGAGCTGCTGGGCGACACCGCCACCAAGCCGCTCGTGGTCCGTCTCGACGGCAACAACGTCGACGAGGGTCGCGCCATCCTGAACGAGCTGGACCACCCGCTCGTCACCCAGGTGGA
>NZ_JAMXRU010000121.1 GCF_024124745.1 Aeromicrobium sp. CnD17-E | reverse complement strand
CGGGCCGGTCCCGTCGCGCACGGCGAGCACCGACACGCGCCGCAGCCACGGCACGCTCTGCCCGACGGTGAGCACGGTCGCGACCGCCGATGCGCCGAGCGCGGTCGCCAGCAGGGCACGACGTCCGGGGGCACCGGCGCGCTCGACGTCGGGCTCCGGCTCGGGCGCGAAGGCCTGGCGGACGACCGGCAGCTTGACCGCCACGTGCACGAGGATGCTGCCGATCGCGATCCAGGCCACGGCCTCGTGCGCCGGGCGGAACGAGAACGACCACGGGTACCACTGCACGACGTTGAGCAGACCGCTGACCAGCTGGAACAGGGCCGAGGCCACGAGGACGGCGATCGAGCCGCGCTCGAGGGCGTGCAGCGCGAGGCGGCGCAGCCCGGACGGCGGTCGCGCGAACAGGCGTGGGAAGACCGACCAGAGCTTCACCAGCAGCAGCGGCACGCAGGCGATCCCGGTCGCGACGTGCAGCCCCTGCGTCCAGCGGTAGAGCGACGCAGGCCGCGGACCGATCGGCGCCCACGCAGGCGGGTCGTACTGGAGGTGGCTCCACATCCCCGTGAGGAAGCAGACGCCGAACGCGATCCCGAGCCAGGTACCGACGCGGGTCGTGAGCCGTGGGCCCCGCGCGCGGGCCTCGAAGTCCTCGACCCGGGGCAGGCGCACGATCCTCAGCCCCGGACCGGTCGGTGCAGCTCAGCCACCCAGCGGCCGTCGGCCTGCAACGTGCGGGTGTGGACGAGGTGGGCGCGGTCGGCCAGGTAGCTGACGGCGTCGAGGCCGACGACGGCCCACTCGAACGGCGCACCGAGGCGACCGTCGACCAGCAGCCGCCGGCTCTCCTGCAGGATGCCGCCGTTCTCGCGCACCTCGACGAGCACCGAGCCGCCGGGCGCGACGAGCTCGCCGACCCGGCGCAGCAGCCTCGCCGGCCGTCCGCCGATGCCGATGTTGCCGTCGGCGAGCAGCGCGTGCTGCCAGCGGCCCTCGCCGGGCAGCCGGTCGAACACGTCGCGCCGGAGCACGACGGAACCACGCGCCTTCGCCAGGCCGAGCGCCGCACGAGACGTGTCGACGCCCAGCGCGTCGACCCCGCGCAGCAGGAGGGCGTGCACGAGACGGCCGGGTCCGCAGCCGAGGTCGAGCGTCGGTCCCGAGCAGGGGTCGACGAACAGGGCGTGGTCGGCTTCGTCCGCGTCGGCCGCCCAGCGGTGCACCGCGAGGTGCTCCTCCACCCCGGCGTCGTCGACGAACCGCGAGTCGTCGGAGGTGAAGACCGCGTCGAACGTGGCGTCGTCCAGGCTCATGCCCCTGCTCCTGCCGTCGTGGACCGGTCCACCGCTCCGGCGAACCGCGACCCCGGGAGGCCGCTGGCGACCGTTTGCGCGTCGGGCCACTCGTCGACGTCGCACAGCGCGCGCAGCAGCTCGACGTCGCCGAGCGCGGCGCGGGTCAGCTCGCCGGTGTCGTCGCGCGACATCGGCACGTCGCGCAGGGCGTCGGCGCGGCGCGGGTCGGGCAGACCGAGCAGCCACCAGCCTCCGTCGTCGGCCGGTCCGAGGACCTGCCGGCCCTCGACGACGGCGTTGCCCGCGGTCACGAGGTCGTCCGGGGCCACCTGGGGGGTGTCCATGCCGATCTGCACCGTGCCGCGACCGTGCACGCCGGCGTCGGCGTGCGCGTGGGCGAGGCGCTCGCCGAAGTCGTCGCCACGCTGGGGCACGACGATGGTGCGCTCGAGCGCGGCCCGGACGTCGTCCGCGCGGGCGGCGCTGGCGACATCGCCGGTCATCGCGACCACCACCGGCCAGCCCGTGACCGCGCGGGCGGCCTGCACGGCGTCGAGGGTGTCGAGCAGGGCGGCGGCGGCCACGTCGGCGGCGGCGTCGGGCCCGACGACCCGGCCGAGGCGCGTCTTGGCGAGTCCGGGCACGGGGGCCTTGGCGACGACGAGCAGCACCGGGCCGGTCGACGGCGGCTCGAGCGGCGCGGGCGTCATCGGAGCACCTTCGCGAAGTCCTGGACGACCCGGGCGGTGCCCTTGACCGACCCCGACACCTTCGACCGCGTGCCGGCCGCGCGCGGTCGGTAGTCGACGTCGACCTCACGGACCGTCCAGCCCGCGCGGGACGCCTTGACCATGAGCTCCAGCGGGTAGCCGAAGCGACGGTCGCGCACGTCGAGGTCGAGGAGGTCCTGGCGACGACAGACCCGCATGGGCGCGAGGTCGTGGATGCCGAAGCCGCTCGAACGGCGGATCCAGGTGGCGAGGGCGAGCGTGCCGGCGCGTGCGTGCCAGGGCCAGACGCCGCGGGCGACCGGCCGGCGTCGACCCACGGCCATGGTGACGCCCTCGGTGCGCACGGCGTCGAGCATCGGCAGGAGGTCGGCGAGCCGCATCGAGTCGTCGCCGTCGATCACGGCCACGTACTCCGCCTCGGCCGCCTCGACGCCGGCGTGCACCGCTGCGCCGTACCCCGGACGGGACTCGTGCACCACGACCGCGCCGAGCGAGCGGGCGACGTCGGCCGTGCCGTCGGTGGAGCCGTTGTCGACCACGACGATCCGCAGACCCGCGGGGACGTCGGCGAGGACGAGCGGCAGGGCCGCCGCCTCGTCGCGACACGGCACCACCACGTCGCACGTCACGCCGGCATCGACCATCCCCCGAAACTACGGGCGATGGCACGACCCCGCACGTCAACCAGCGGCCCTGCGGCGCGGTCACGGTCGGGCTAGCGTGGCGCCATGCAGGCCCGCCCCCGCCCGGCCGTCGTGTCGGCGCTCGTCGGACTCGTGCTCGTCGTCGCGGCCATGGTCGTGCCGCTGCTGCTCGACGAGGACGTGCGCGTGCACTTCCCGCCGCTGCACGCGTGGTGGGGTCCGCGCCTCGACCCGCTCGTGCTCGTGGCGGTCGCGGCCGGGGTGCTGCTGTGGTCGGCGCTGCCGCGTCTGTGCCTCGAGCTGCCCTGGCGGGTGGTGGTCGTGCTGACGACCTTCGCGGGATGGCTCTGGACCTGCGCGCTCGGGCTGAGCGACGGCCGCTACGGGTTCGCCCGCGTGTACGGCCGCACGAGCGAGTACCCGCACGACGCGCAGACCGTGCGCGACGTGCCCGCCATGCTGCGGGAGTTCGTCGAGCGGATCCCGTCGTCGGCGCCCGACAACTGGCACACGCACGTGGCCGGCCACCCCCCGGGCGCGCTGCTCTCGTTCGTGCTGCTCGACCGGCTGGGCGTCCAGGACCCGTTCTGGATCGCGATGGTCGTGGTGACCGTGGGCGCGACGTCCGTGGCCGCCGTGCTGCTGACGCTCGACCTGCTCGGCAGTCGCGACCTCGCGCGACGGGCGGCGCCGTGGCTCGCCCTCGCGCCCCTCGTGGTGTGGGCGGGGGTCAGCGCCGACTGGTACTTCGCCGCCGTGGCCGCCTGGGGCCTGTACCTGCTGGCCCGTGCGTCGACGTCGCGTGGTCCGCGGGCCTGGGCGCAGGGCGTCGCGGCCGGTCTGCTGCTGGGCTGGTGCGTCTACCTCTCCTACGGCCTGGTGCTGCTCGGCGTCCTCGCGCTCACGGTGCTGTGGCTGGCCACGAGGACGTCCCGCGCGGGCGGGCAGGTCGCATCGGCTCGGGCGCTCGGCTGGCGGGCCCTGCCGTGGGCACTGGGCGGCGCGCTCGTGGTGACGGCGGCCTTCTCGGCCTTCGGCTTCCACTGGTGGGAGGCCTACCCGGTGCTGCGCGAGCGCTACTACGACGGCATCGCGTCGGAGCGTTCCTACGGCTACTGGGTGTGGGCCAACCTCGCGGCGTGGACGTTCACCGCGGGCCTGGCCGCGTGGGCCGCGTTCCCCGCCACCGCCGACGCCGCGCGACGGCGCGTGCCGCTCGCGGTGCTCGCCGCCGGCGGCCTCACCACCATCGCGCTCGCGACGTTGTCGGGCATGAGCAAGGCGGAGGTCGAGCGGATCTGGCTGCCGTTCACGATCTGGGTCGTCGCGGTGCCGGCGCTGCTGCCCGACCGCTGGCAGCGTCCCCTGCTGGCGTCGCAGGTCGTGCTCGCGCTCCTCGCCCAGACGCTGCTCGTCACCCGCTGGTGACGCCGGGTCAGCGTCGGCGCAGCGGGTCGGTGGCCAGGCGGGCGATCCCGTCCTCGGGCGCGATCTCGGCGCGGAACCCGAGCCCCTCGGCCGCCCTGTCGGGCGAGGCGAGGACGTGCCGCACGTCGAACACGCGCGCGTCGCCGGTGACCACGGGCTCCGGGCCGTCGACCGCACGCGACAGCACCCGCGCCATGTCGCCGATCGTGAACGGTCGTCCCGACGCGACGTTGTAGGGCGTCACGCCCACGGGGTGCTCGGCCACCGTCTCGACGGCGAGCGCGTTCGCGAGCGCCACGTCGTCGACGTGCACGAAGTCGCGCACCTGCTGCCCGTCCTCGAAGACGCGTGGCGCCTCGCCGCGCTCCAGGGCGGACCGGAAGATCGCCGCCACGCCCGAGTAGGGCGTGTCCGCGGGCATGCCCGGGCCGTACACGTTGTGGTACCTCAAGGCGACGGCGCGGCCCGACTGCAGCGTGCACCAGGCGTCGGCGAAGTACTCCTGCGCGATCTTCGAGGCGGCGTACGACGTGCGCGGACGGATCGGCGCGTCCTCGGTGACCCGGCGCCAGGTGACGTCGCCACCGCAGACGGGGCACCGCGGGTCGAAGCGGCCGGCCGCCAGGTCGTCCTCACGGCGGACCGCGGGCGGCACGTCACCGTGCTGGGGACAGTCGTAGCGGCCGTCGCCGTAGACGACCATCGACGACGCGAGCACCATCCGATCGACCCCCACGCGGGCCATCGCCGCGAGGAGGCGGGCGGTGCCGAGGTCGTTGTGCGCCGCGTAGTCGGGCAGGTCCTGCGCGTCGACGCCGTTGCCGACCATCGCGGCCTGGTGGCACACGACGTCGATCCCGTCGAGCACGGCGTCGAGCTGCGCCTCGGTGGCGTCGCGCAGGTCGAGCAGGTGCACGTCGTCCGGTGCCGTGTCGCGGGCACCCGGCCCGTGCGCCATCGGCAGGTAGGCGTCGAGACGGACCACGTCGTGTCCCCGCTCGGCGAGCCGCAGGTCGATGCGCGAGCCGATGAACCCGGCCGCGCCGGTGAGCAGGACCCTCACGGCAGCTCGAACGGCAGCGTCATGCCGTCGACGGCCGAGCCGCAGGCGCAGTCGCGCTCGCCGAGGGTGCCGACGACCGTCGCGAGGGTCGACTTGAGGGTGTCGGTGTGCTCGCGGAACACCTGGAAGACCGCCTCCATGCTGACGGCCTCGCCGTGACCCCCAGCGCCGTCGTCGACGCCGGCGTCGTGGTCGGTGACGAGCGCGACGGTGGCGTAGCAGAGCGCCAGCTCCCGGGCCAGGACCGCCTCGGGGTGGCCGGTCATGTTGACGACGGCCCAGCCCTGGTCGGCGTACCAGCGCGACTCGGCGCGCGTGGAGAAGCGCGGACCCTCGATGACGACCATGGCGCCGCCGTCGGTGGGCTGCTGGTCGGCGAGGCCGTCGAGGAGGTGGCCGCGCAGACGCTCGCAGTAGGGGTCGGCGAACGAGACGTGCACGGCGCCGGTGTCGTAGTAGGTCTGCATGCGCCCGCTCGTGCGGTCGACGAGCTGGTCGGGGACGACGAAGCTGCCGGGACCGAGCTCGGGTCGCAGGCCGCCCACGGCGCACGGGGCGAGGACCTGACGGACGCCGAGCGAGCGCAGCGCCCACAGGTTGGCGCGGTACGGCACCCGGTGCGCGGGGTAGCGGTGGTCGGCGCCGTGCCGCGGCAGGAACGCGACCGTGCGGTCCCCGACCTGGCCGACCGAGACGGGCGCCGACGGCGGGCCGTAGGGCGTGTCCACGTCGACCTGCTCGGGGTCCTCCAGGAACGTGTAGAAGCCGGATCCGCCGATCACGGCGACGTCGGGGGTGCTCATCCCCTCACCCTGGCAGCGCCGGGGGTCGGGCGCATCCCTGCGGCCCCGCTCAACGCAGCGAGGCGAGGAGCTGCTCGACGCGGGTGCGGATCTCGTCGCGGATCGGGCGCACGGTGTCGAGACCCTGTCCCGCGGGGTCGTCGAGCACCCAGTCCTCGTACCGCTTGCCGACGTAGAAGGGGCACTCGTCGCCGCACCCCATGGTCACGACGACGTCGGCCGCGACGACGGCGTCGTCGGTGAGGACCTTCGGCTGCTGGCCGGCGATGTCGACGCCGAGCTCGGCCATGGCCTCGACGGCCACGGGGTTCACCTGGTCGGCGGGCGTGGAGCCGGCCGAGAGCACCTCCACCTCGTCGCCGCCCAGCTCGCGCAGGAAGCCGGCGGCCATCTGGGAGCGTCCGGCGTTGTGCACGCAGACGAACAGGACGGTGGGACGGGCACGGCTCATCGGGGGGACTCCTCGAGGGGGTAGAAGCGACGCGCCCAGAGCGCGACGTGGACGAGACCCACCAGGACGGGGACCTCGACGAGCGGGCCGACGACGCCGGCGAGCGCCTGGCCGGAGGTCACCCCGAAGGTGCCCACGGCGACCGCGATGGCGAGCTCGAAGTTGTTGCCCGCGGCGGTGAAGGCCACCGTCGTGCTCTTGGCGTAGCCGAGGCGCAGTGCGCGGCCGAGCAGCATCCCGAGCGCGAACGTCAGGGCGAAGTAGACGAGCAGGGGCAGCGCGACGCGTGCGACGTCGAGCGGCCGGCTCGCGATGGCGTCGCCCTGGAGCGCGAACAGCACGACGATCGTGAACAGCAGTCCGTAGAGCGCCCAGGGGCCGAGCCGCGGGAGGAACGTCTCCTCGTACCAGTCGCGGCCCCGCGCCCGCTCGCCGAGCGTCCGGGTGGCCCAGCCCCCGAGGAGCGGGACGCCGAGGAACACCACGACGCTGAGGGTGATCGCCGTGAACGAGAACTCCGCCGACGTGGTCTCGAGCCCGAGCCAGCCCGGCAGCACCTGCAGGTAGAACCAGCCGAGCGCCCCGAACGCGACGACCTGGAAGACGGAGTTGACGGCGACGAGCACGGCGGCCGCCTCGCGGTCGCCGCAGGCGAGGTCGTTCCAGATGAGGACCATCGCGATGCAGCGCGCGAGGCCGACGATCACGAGCCCGGTGCGCAGCTCCGGCAGGTCGGGCAGGAACAGCCACGCGAGCGCGAACATGAGGGCCGGGCCGACGACCCAGTTCAGGACGAGGGAGGCGGCGAGGAGCCGGCGGTCGCCGGTGACCCGCGACGTCTCGTCGTAGCGGACCTTCGCGAGCACCGGGTACATCATCACGAGCAGCCCGACCGCGATCGGCAGCGAGACCGAGCCCACCGACACCGCCTCGAGCGCGGAGTCGAGCCCCTCGACGGTGCGGCCGAGGAGCAGCCCGAGCGCCATCGCCAGCAGGATCCAGACGGGCAGCAGCCGGTCGAGCCGCGACAGCCGCTCCACCGGGGGTGCCGGGCTGGACGACGTGGTGCCGAGGCGCTGCTGCACGGCCGCTCCTTCGTCGGGACGGATAAATCGACGGATGTCGATGGAGGGAGCGTAGCGGGTCCTGGGGCATACTCGCCGGGTGACCTCCTCGCCGCTCCCGACGACGGCCTCGGCCTGTGGCGGGACGCTGGCCTCGACGCCGCTCGAGCGCGAGGAGGCGGTCGACCTGGCCCGCACCTTCAAGGCGCTCGCCGACCCCAGCCGCGTCCGGCTGCTGTCGCTGGTGGCGGCGCACGAGGGCGGCGAGGCCTGCGTCTGCGACATCACCGGCCCGGTCGGCCTCAGCCAGGCGACCGTCTCCCACCACCTGAAGGTCCTCGTCGAGGCGGGGCTGCTGTCCCGCGAGCAGCGCGGGACGTGGGCGTTCTACTCCGTCGTCCCCGGCGCGCTGGACCGCGTCGCCGACCTCCTCCGCACCACCACCCCCACCTGACCCCTCCGCGCCCAGCCCCGCGTGACCGTTTGCGTGGGGCCCCACGCAAACCAGCACCAGGCACGGGAATCTTGCGTGGGGAGGAGCCGGTTTGCGTGGGGGTGACGGCGACGAGCCGTGCCACCGCGGGCGCATACTCGGCCCATGACCACGCGGACCGACAGCCCGTCCGACGTCGGCGTCCGGCCCATGGTCGAGGCGGACTGGCCCGACGTCGAGCGCATCTGGGCGGCGGGGATCGCCACGGGTGACGCGACCTTCGAGTCCTCGACGTCGACGTGGGACGTGTTCGCGGCCGGCCGTCCGCCGGGCCACCGGCACGTCGCGGTCGGCGGCGGCACGGTGCTCGGCTGGGTGGCGTGCTCGCCCACGTCGAGCCGCGCCGTGTACGCCGGCGTGGTCGAGCACTCGGTGTACGTCGCGCCCGACGCGCAGCGACGCGGGGTCGGCGGCCTGCTCCTCGACGCGCTGGTCGCGTCG
>NZ_JAMXRU010000120.1 GCF_024124745.1 Aeromicrobium sp. CnD17-E | reverse complement strand
CGAAGGCCGCTGCGGCCGTCGCGCGCCGCGACGAGGCCGGCACCGACGACGTGCCCGAGCCGCCCGCGGTCCCGCAGGAGGGTCCGTCGACGGCTCGCCGCCTCGTCGGACTGGTCGGCGTGGTGCTGGGCGTCCTCGGCCTGGTCGCGTCGGTCACGCTCGCGCTCGCGGCGCTGCTCGTGGCGTTCGGGTTCGACCCGTCGACGGGCGTGCTGCAGTCGGTCGCGACCGTCGCCGACCCGCTCACGCAGCCCCTGCGCGGGCTCGTCTCCTTCAGCGGCGAGAATGCCGCCGCGAAGGAGTCGTTCGTGGCCTACGGCGGGGGATCGGTCGTCTACCTGGCGGTCGGCGTGCTCGCCCCGTCGCTCCTGCACCGGCCCGCTCGATCCTGACCCGCGAGGCCTGCGACGACAGGTGTCCTGGACGTGTGACCTATACCATGGGTGACGCGCCTGGCCCCGGTATGTAACTCGCCGGTAACCTTGCGTGCAAGGCTGCCCTCACCTCGTGGAGCACCACGTGGGAAGGTGGACGTCCCCGACAGCGCGGCGTAGAACGCCGCGTCCCCGACCACAGGAGGGTCCTCGTGACCAACATCGTCGTCGCGGTGAAGTACGTGCCGGATGCCACGGCCGACCGCACCTTCGACTCGTCCGACAACACCGTCGACCGTGAGAACGTCGACGGACTGCTCTCCGAGCTCGACGAGTACGCCGTCGAGCAGGCGCTCAAGGTCGTCGAGGAGGGTGACGGCGAGGTCACCGTCCTGACCGTCGGCCCCGACGACGCCGCCGACGCCGTCCGCAAGGCCCTGCAGATGGGCGCGGACAAGGGCGTGCACGTGAACGACGACGCGATCGCCGGCTCCGACGCCTTCGCGACCTCGCTCGTGCTGGCGAAGGCGCTCGAGAAGCTCGAGTACGACTTCGTGTTCTTCGGCATGGCCTCGACCGACGGCGGCATGGGCGTCGTCCCGACCCTGGTCGCCGAGCGCCTCGGCCTGCCCGCGGTCACCCTCGGCGGCGAGATCAGCGTCGACGGCGACAGCGTCACGATCAAGCGTGACGGCGACGTCGCCACGCAGGAGGTCCAGGGCTCCGGCAAGCTCGTCGTGAGCGTGACCGACCAGACCGGCGAGGCCCGCTACCCGTCCTTCAAGGGCATCATGGCCGCCAAGAAGAAGCCGGTCGAGGAGTGGGACCTGTCCGACCTCGGCGTCGACGCGTCCGAGGTCGGCCTCGACGCCGCCTGGACCAAGGTCGTCACCACCGAGCCGCGTCCCCCGCGCACGGCCGGCGAGATCATCACCGACGAGGGCGACGGCGGCACGAAGCTCGTCGAGTTCCTCGCCTCCAAGAAGTTCGTCTGAGCAGGAGTAGAGAGATGTCCGAAGTCATCGTGCTCGTCGACGTCGTCGACGGCAACGCCACCAAGCCCAGCCTCGAGCTCCTCACGATCGCCCGCAAGATCGGCGAGCCGTCGGCCGTCGTCTTCGGCGCCGACGTCCCGGCCTCGCTGGCCGAGCACGGCGCGGAGAAGGTCTACCAGCTCGACGACGCCGTCTACGGCGAGTACCTCGTCGGCCCCAAGGCCGAGGCGCTCACCAAGATCGTCACCGACGCCTCCGCCGCCGCGGTGCTCGTGCCCTCCACCACGGAGGGCAAGGAGATCGCGGCCCGTGTCGCGCTCAAGACCGAGTCGGGCCTCATCACCGACGCGGTCGACGTGACGGTCGACGGTGACACCGTGACCACGACGCAGTCGGTCTTCGCCGGCAACTTCACGGTCGACGCCCAGGTCACGAAGGGCATCCCGGTCATCGCCGTCAAGCCCAACTCCGTGGCCCCCGAGGCCGCCTCGGGCGCAGGCACCGTCGAGGCCGTGAGCGTCGACGTGTCCGACGCCGCCAAGGGCGCCAAGATCGTCTCCACCAAGGAGAAGGCCGCCTCGGGTCGTCCCGAGCTGACCGAGGCCGCCATCGTCGTCTCCGGCGGCCGTGGTACCGGCGGCGACTTCTCCGAGGTCGAGGCCTTCGCCGACACCCTCGGCGCGGCCGTGGGCGCCTCGCGCGCCGCCGTCGACTCCGGCTGGTACCCGCACAGCTTCCAGGTCGGCCAGACCGGCAAGACGGTCTCGCCGCAGCTGTACGTCGCCAACGGCATCTCCGGTGCCATCCAGCACCGCGCCGGCATGCAGACGTCGAAGACGATCGTCGCCGTCAACAAGGACGAGGAGGCGCCGATCTTCGAGCTCGTCGACTTCGGCGTCGTCGGCGACCTCAAGACGGTCCTGCCGCAGGCCACCGAGGCCGCGAAGTCGCGCAAGGGCTGATCACCACCCGCTCCACCACGAGGGGCCCCGGACCACACGGTCCGGGGCCCCTCGTGCGCGTCCATGGCCCGTGAGGGCCACGCATGATGGCCCATCCTGATCAGGTTGCAAGTTGGTGAAGTCCCCTCCGAGGCCTGTCGAAGGCCCGTCCGCCGGTGATAGCAATAGGGGCGCACGCGACTGCGTGCACCCATCTTCACAGGAGGAATCCATGCGTCTCTCCCGACGTACTCGCGTCGCGGGCGTAGCCCTGCTCGCCGCGGGCAGCCTCGTCCTGGCGGCCTGCGGCGGAGGCGGTGACGACTCCGGGTCCACCGACTCGGTGATCACCAACTTCAGCACCGAGCCCCAGAACCCGCTCGTCCCCACGTCGACGAACGAGACCGGCGGCGGCCGCGCCGTCGACCTGCTCTTCGCCGGTCTGGTCTCGTACCAGAAGGACGGCTCGAGCGTGAACGAGGTCGCGGAGTCGATCGAGTCCGACGACAACGTCACCTGGACCGTGAAGCTGAAGGACTGGAAGTTCTCCGACGGCACGCCGGTCACCGCGAAGTCGTTCGTCGACGCGTGGAACTACGGCGCGCTCAGCACCAACAAGCAGCTCAACAGCTACTTCTTCTACCCGATCAAGGGCTTCGACGCGGTCCAGGCCGAGAAGCCGACGGCCAAGACGCTCGAGGGCCTCAAGGTCGTCGACGACAAGACCTTCACGATCGAGCTCAACCAGGCCGAGGCCGACTTCCCGGCGCGTCTGGGCTACTCGGCGTTCTACCCGCTGCCCGAGTCCGCGTTCGAGGACATCAAGGCCTATGGCGAGGACCCGATCGGCAACGGCCCGTACAAGATGGACGGCAAGGGTGCCTGGGAGCACGACGTCCAGATCAAGCTCGTCCCGAACGAGGAGTACGACGGCGTCCGCAAGCCCAAGAACGGCGGCGTCACGCTGAAGTTCTTCACCAACCCGGACACGGCGTACACCGCCGTCCAGACCGGTGACCTCGACGTCCTCGACGCCGTGCCGCCGAGCGCGCTCTCGACGTTCCAGTCCGACAGCTCGGTCCAGGCCATCTCCGAGCCCGGCTCGGTCTTCGGCTCGGTCACCATCCCCGAGCGTCTGCCCGGCTTCGGCACCAACGACGAGGGCCGTCTGCGTCGTCAGGCGATCTCCAAGGCCATCAACCGCCCCGAGATCACCAAGAACATCTTCGACGACACCCGCACGCCGGCCGTGGACTTCTCCGCGCCCGTCATGCCGGGCTTCGACAAGGACATCCCGGGCAGCGACGTGCTGACCTTCGACGCCGACGAGGCCAAGAAGCTGTGGGCCCAGGCTGACGACATCGCCCCGTTCAAGGGCTCGTTCGTCATCGCCTACAACGGCGACGGCGCCGGCAACAAGGAGTGGGTCGACGCGATCGCCAACCAGCTCAAGAACAACCTCGGCATCGACGCCAAGGGTCAGGCCTACGCCACGTTCGACGAGCTGCGTTCCGACGTCACGAACCGCACGATCAAGACGGCCTTCCGCACCGGTTGGCAGCCTGACTACCCGTCGATCTTCAACTACCTGGCCCCGCTGTACCAGACCAAGGCCGGGTCCAACGACGGCGACTACTCCTCCAAGGAGTTCGACGACCTCATGACGAAGATCGCCGGCGAGCCCGACGAGGACAAGCGCTACGAGCTGCAGTCGCAGGCCCAGGAGGTCCTCTTCAAGGACCTGCCGGCCATCCCGCTGTGGTACTCGAACGTGGCCGCCGCCGCCTCGAAGAACGTCGAGAACGTCGAGTTCAACTGGCAGAACCAGCCCGAGCTGCACCTCATCACCAAGAAGTAGCTCCGGCGCCCGCACGACCACCCGTGGGGCAACACCTCAGGTGTTGCCCCACAGGTGCGTCCGGGTCCCTCGGTGGTGCCTCGTGCCCCGGCGTATCGTCGGGGCGGGTCGCGGCACCGCCGCCCCCTTCAGACAAGGAGTCCTGCCCATGTGGTGGTACGTCGGTAAGCGTCTCCTCCAAGCGATCCCGGTGATCCTCGGAGCGACGTTCCTCATCTACATGATGGTGTTCCTGCGACCAGGCGATCCCATCGTCGCGCTGTTCGGCGACAAGCCCGTGCCCGAGGGCACCTACCAGGCGCTGCGCGAGCAGTACCACTTCGACCAGCCCAAGATCGTCCAGTGGCTGCTGTTCCTCAAGGGCGCGGTGACCCTCGACTTCGGCACGTCGTTCAGCGGCCAGCCGGTGATCGACCTCGTCCAGCGCGCGTTCCCCGTCACCATCAAGCTGGCGCTGATGGCCCTCGTCATCGAGGCCGTGCTCGGCGTGGCTGCCGGCTTCTACGCGGGCATGCGCCGCGGCAAGCTGTTCGACTCCACGATGCTCGTGGTGTCGCTGCTCGTCATCGCCGTGCCGATCTTCGTCTTCGGCTTCGTGCTCCAGCTGATCGTCGGGATCAAGCTCGGGGCGCTGCCGGCGCTCGTCAGCTCGCAGGCAACGTTCCGCGAGCTGCTGCTGCCGGCCATCGTGCTCGGGCTCGTGTCGTTCGCCTACGTGCTGCGCCTGACGCGCACGTCGGTGATCGAGAACCTCACCGCCGACCACGTGCGCACGGCCCGGGCGAAGGGTCTGCCCGACGGGCAGGTCAACCGCCGCCACGTGCTGCGCAACTCCCTCATCCCCGTCGTGACGTTCCTCGGCGCCGACCTGGGCGGCCTGATGGCCGGCGCGGTCGTGACCGAGGGCATCTTCAACGTCCCCGGCGTCGGCAACCTGGCCTTCGACGCCATCCGACGCGGCGAGACCCCGACCATCGTCTCGGTGGTCACCATCATGGTGCTCGTCTACGTGCTCACCAGCCTCGCCGTGGACCTGCTCTACGCCTGGCTCGACCCGAGGATCCGCTATGCCTGACGGCCGTCCGTCGAAGACCCGTCCCGGGCAGGAGCGCTACGTCGCCCGCCTGGAGGACACCCCGCTGCACGACGTCGGCGCCCTCGACACGACGGCCCCGCCGGAGAGCCAGTGGAAGGAGGCGTGGAAGCAGCTGCGCAAGAACCCGCTGTTCCTCATCTCCGCTGCGCTGATCCTGTTCCTGGCTGTGGTCATCGCATTCCCTGGTCTGTTCACGAGCAACGACCCGACCTTCTGCCGGACAGGCAAGAGCCTCCGACCCGCGGAACCCGGCTACCCTCTGGGGTTCGATCGTCAGGGCTGTGACGTCTACTCGCGCATGATCTACGGCGCGCGGGCCTCAGTCACCGTAGGCCTTCTGACGACTCTCATCGCCACGGCGCTGGGTCTGGTCGTCGGCGCAGTGGCAGGCTTCTACGGCCGGTGGATCGACTCGTTGCTCTCGCGGGTCGCGGACATCTTCTATGCGATCCCGCTGCTGCTGGCTTCCATCGTTCTGCTCTCGGCGCTCAACTCGTGGTTCCCGGACCGAGGGTTCTGGGCCTCTGTCCTGGCGATCGTGCTCGCACTGGCGCTCTTCGGCTGGCCCCAGGTGGCGCGTATCGCCCGCGGTGCCGTCATCGAGACCAAGCAGCAGGAGTTCGTCGACGCCGCACGTGCGCTCGGTGCCACGCCGCGGCGCAACCTGCTCCGTCACGTCGTGCCGAACTCGCTGGCCCCGGTGATCGTCACGGCGACCGTGTCGCTGGGCATCTTCATCGTGGCCGAGGCGACGCTGTCGTTCCTCGGCCTCGGGCTCCCGACCAGCATCGTGTCCTGGGGCAACGACATCTCCGCCGCCCAGAACCAGGTGCGTGCCGGGCAGCGGCTGGGCACCATGTTCTGGCCTGCCGGCGCGCTGGCGCTCACCGTGTTCAGCTTCATCCTCCTCGGCGACGCCGTGCGCGACGCCCTCGACCCGAAGGCCAAGAAGCGATGAGCCGCGACCTCAACCCCGACCAGCCGCTGCTGGAGGTCAAGGACCTCCACGTGGGCTTCGCGGCCGACAAGAAGACCGTGGTGCCCGCCGTCATCGGCGCGAACCTGACCGTCTACCCCGGCCAGACCGTCGCGATCGTGGGCGAGTCCGGCTCGGGCAAGTCCACGACGGCGCACGCCATCATCGACCTGCTGCCCGGCACCGGACGGATCACCGGTGGCCAGATCCTCTTCGAGGGCCAGGACATCGCGCACGCGAAGAAGTCCGACATCGTCGCCCTGCGCGGCTCGTCCATCGGCCTCGTGCCGCAGGACCCGATGTCGAACCTCAACCCGCTGTGGCGCGTGGGCACGCAGATCAAGGAGTCGCTCGAGGCCAACGGCGTCGCCAAGGGCAAGGCCGCCGACGCCCGCGTCGTCGAGCTGCTCGAGGAGGCCGGACTGCCCGACGCGGCCCGGCGGGCCCAGCAGTACCCGCACGAGTTCTCCGGCGGCATGCGCCAGCGTGCGCTCATCGCGATGGGCCTGGCCGCACGGCCGAAGCTGCTCATCGCCGACGAGCCCACGTCGGCGCTCGACGTGACGGTCCAGAAGCAGATCCTCGACCACCTCGACCGGCTCACCGACGAGCTGGGCTTCGCGGTCCTGCTCATCACCCACGACCTCGGCCTGGCGGCCGAGCGGGCCGACCACCTCGTGGTCATGTACCGCGGGCAGGTCGTGGAGTCCGGGCCGGCGCTGGAGATCCTGCAGGACCCCCAGCACCCGTACAGCAAGCGGCTCGTCAGCTCGGCACCGTCGCTCGCCTCGCAGCGGCTCTCGTCGGTGCAGGCCCGCGCCGAGGTCCGTGAGCAGGCCGTGCAGACGGCGGCCGAGATCGCCGCCGAGGTCGCGACCCACGACGACGAGCTGGGGGAGGGCCGCGGCACGATCATCGAGGCCAAGGACCTCACCAAGGTCTTCAAGATCCGCGGCAGCCGGCCGGGGCAGTCGACCGACTTCACGGCGGTCGACCAGGTCTCCTTCCAGCTCGAGCGCGGCACGACCACCGCGATCGTCGGCGAGTCGGGGTCGGGCAAGTCGACCGTGGCCCGTATGGTCCTCGGTCTGCTCGACGCGACCAGCGGCAGCGTCGAGTTCGACGGCGTCGACATCACCACCCTGCGCAAGAAGGAGCAGCAGCTCGCGCTGCGGCGCCAGATGCAGCCGGTGTTCCAGAACCCGTACGCCTCGCTGGACCCGATGTACTCCATCTACCGCTCGATCGAGGAGCCGCTGCGGCTGCACGGCGTCGGCACGGCCAAGGAGCGCGAGACGAAGATCCGCGACCTGCTCGACAAGGTGTCGCTGCCGGCCTCGGTCATGACGCGCTACCCGAACGAGCTCTCGGGCGGCCAGCGCCAGCGCGTGGCGATCGCCCGCGCCCTCGCGCTCGACCCGGAGGTCGTCATCTGCGACGAGGCCGTCTCGGCGCTCGACGTGCTGGTGCAGGCGCAGATCCTGACGCTGCTGAACGAGCTGCAGAGCGAGCTGGGCCTGTCCTACCTGTTCATCACCCACGACCTCGCGGTCGTGCGGCAGATCGCCGACCACGTGCTGGTGATGCAGAACGGCAAGGTCGTCGAGCAGTCCACCGTGTCCGAGGTGTTCGAGAACCCCCGCGAGGACTACACGCGCATGCTCCTCGACGCCATCCCGGGCGGGTCGATCCCGCTCGGCGTGGTGGAGGCCGGCGACGACGTCTGACGGCACGTCCCGCGCCCGGGCGACCGGGTGCGGGGTGCGTCGATCCGGTTGACTCGTTCGAACATCTGTTCGATCATGGTGGGGTGTCCACCGCCCGTCCCGCCCTCGAGGTCGTCGCCGAGCTGCGGCGCGAGGTCGAGCGGATGCAGGGCGCTCCCGCCCGCCAGTCGGTGCCCACGCACGCGGCCCTCGAGGGTCTGCTGAGCCTGGAGACCGGGGGCGTGTACGGCGTCGACTCGGCCAGCCTGGCCCTGCTGCTCATGGCCGGTCCGTCCGCGGCCGGCACGTGGTGCGCCGTGGTCGGCGCACCCGACCTGGGGGTCGAGGCCGCGGTCGCGATGGGCGTCGACCCGCACCGCACGGTGCTGGTGCCCGACCCGCAGGACCGCTGGCTGGAGGTCACGGCCGCGCTCGTCGACGTCGTGGGCCTCGTGGTCGTCCGCCCGCCCACGGCGGTCGGCGAGGGCGAC